>DASZOW010000507.1:0-9496 GCA_035550615.1 Puia sp. | reverse complement strand
CCGAAGAATGCTATGGCGAAGACGCCTTCTTCAATGGCGCCCTCGTACAGGCCTTTGTACACGGACTTCAGGGCGACGACCCCCGCTACTGGCAGGCAGCTTCGCTGATGAAACATTTTCTCGCCAACAGCAACGAAAACGGCAGGGACAGCAGCTCCTCCGACTTCGATGAACGCCTCTGGCGCGAATATTATTCCGTGCCCTTCCGCATGGGCGTCGAAGCCGGCGCCCGCGCCTATATGGCCTCGTATAATAAGGTCAACGGAATTCCCCAGGCCGTAAACCCCCTGCTCAGGAAGATCACCGTCGACGAGTGGGGTCAGAACGGTATCATCTGCACCGACGGCGGAGCTTATAGAATGCTCGTCACCGCCCACCATTATTTCAAGACCCCGGAGCAAGCCGCTGCCGCCTGCGTCAAAGCCGGCATCAACCAGTTCCTCGACAACTATCGCGCCGGGGTCAAAGGCGCCCTCGACCAGCATCTGCTCACAGAAAAAGACATCGACACCGTCCTGCGCGGCGTCTTCCGCGTAATGATCAAGCTGGGACTGTTGGACGACTCCACCCTCGTTCCCTACGCTTCGATCCGCGGCGGCGAGCCGCCCTTTATGAATCCGCAGCATAGGCAATTCGTTCGCCTGCTTACCCAAAAATCCATTGTGCTGTTAAAAAATGCCGGTCATTGCCTGCCGTTGGACAGACAGAAGCTGCATAGCATCGCGGTCCTCGGCGCGCGAAGCGACAAAGTCCTCGCGGACTGGTATTCCGGCTCCTCCGGCTACGCCGTCAGCCCCCTTCAGGGAATCATCAATAAGCTGGGCCCTGACTTCACGGTGAACCATACGACCAATAGCGACCTCGCCGTCAGCCTCGCCAAATCCTCCGACGTAGCCATCGTTTGCGTCGGCAATCACCCCACCGGAGGCGAAGGCCTGGGTTGGAAACAAGTCTCCGACCCCAGCGAAGGCCGTGAAGCCGTAGACCGCGAGCAGATCGATCTCGATACCGCGCAGGAGAACCTCGTAAAACGTGTCTTAGCCGTCAACCCCCACACCATCGTAGTACTCATCAGCAGCTTTCCCTATTCCATCAATTGGATCAACGAACATGTGCCAGCGATCGTTCACCTCACCCACAATAGCCAGGAGCTGGGCAATGCCCTTGCCGATGTCCTCTTTGGTGACGTCGATCCCGGCGGCCGGCTCGTTCAGACCTGGCCCAAAAGCCTCGACCAGCTGCCACCCATGATGGACTACAACATCCGGCATGGCAGAACATATATGTATTTCAAAGCCGAGCCCCTCTATCCGTTTGGTTATGGACTTAGCTATACCACGTTCCGCTACGACAATCTCCACCTCAGCTCGCCCGTGCTCAAAGACAGCATGAAGATCAGCGTGGACGTCACCAACACCGGCGACCGACAAGGCGACGAAGTCGTTCAGCTCTATGTCAGTCACGAAAACTCGAAAGTCGTCCGCCCCATCAAAGAGCTGCGGGGCTTTTCCCGCATCACCCTCTCCGCCGGCGAAACAAAGACCGTCATCTTTCATCTAACGCCCAGGGACCTTGCCTACTGGAACGAGAAAAAGCACCGGTTCGAAACCGAGAAAGATCAGATTGAGATTATGGTTGGCGGTTCTTCGGTCGATGCACGAGCCACCGCCGGCTTTAAGGTGTTATGACGGGCGAGGGATGTTGGATCGGTCAGGGAACGTTGGATTGGTCAGGGAACGTTGGATCGGTCAAGGGACGTTGGATCGGTCAAGGGATATTGGAGCGGTCAGGGGATGCGACCATTTTCCAGATAAGCAGGCCGGATCTTATTTATTTTTTCAGAACGTATCCGAAGTTCGACAGAAATTTTAGAGTGATCGTCGAGACAAGGTTTGCCGAGTTGGAGAAATGCTCAGGATACACCTGCCGTTGCCCGCCGCTGTCGTGTTGATCTCCCCGTGGATCAACTTCCGGTGTTACACTTAGAGAGGTTGAGTCGATTCCTCTATTGTTAAAACTTTCGTAACACGTTCCCGTGGCCTCCTTATTGAATAGAAAAGCCCATATATTTATTGAAGTCCAAATCTCCTGCCATGTTTAAGAACTATTTCAAGACCGCCTGGCGCAACCTGCTTAAGAATAGACTTTATTCGTTTATCAATATTATCGGACTGACCATTGGCCTGGCGGTTTGTATGCTGATGATGGAATACATGGAACATGAGCGCAGTTATGATCGCTTTCATGCCAACGCCGACCGCATTTGTTGGGTTCAGTCAAAAGTCCTGCTAAACAATGATTCCTTCTTTACACCCGCAGTAAAATACCTGGCAGCCCCGATAATTAAAGATCGAGTGCCCGGAGTGCAGGCATTTGTCCGTTTGAAGAAGGAAAGAGACGCGACGATCATTCAAAATATCCAGGATGCCGATCTACGATTTGCCGAAAAAAATGTAGGCTTTGCCGACAGCAATTTCTTTCGCTTTTTTTCCTTTAAGCTGCTTGCCGGCAATAAGAATGAGGTATTGACAAAACCCTACACGGTCGTTATATCCCAAAAAATAGCCAAGAAATATTTCGGGACCGAGGATCCGGTTGGAAAAGTATTGCGATTCAACAATACGGACAATTTTGTCGTGAGCGGAGTGGCCGAGGACGCTCCCTCCAATTCAAGTATTACCTATGACTTTCTCGCTTCGATGTCATCACTGGCTACCTACAACAAAGGTCAAGAGCTCAAGGAGACCGAGTTTGCAACATATTTCCTGTTGGATAAACCCTCGGATGCCCGCAGCGTGGAAAGCGCGCTGTTAGACCTCTTCAGACAAGAAAAGGCGCCTGTCAAAGTCAATATCCGTTATATAGCCACCATGCTTCCCCAAACGCATCTGGCCCCTGATCACGGCGGTACATCCACTGGTAAGTACCTTTCCATCTTTCCCTTTGTGGCGGCCCTTATCTTACTTCTCGCTGTCATCAATTATAGCAGCCTTTCTACGGCAGCTGCAACGACCCGGGGCAAAGAGATCGGCGTAAGAAAGGTGATCGGGGCGGGTCGGAAAGCGATAGCCCTGCAATTTTTCATCGAATCAGCCCTGATCACGCTTGCGGCGTTTGTACTGGCGTATGGCGTGTGTTTAGTCTGCCAGCCGGCCTTTTTTCGCTTCCTGAACATTGACATAGACCATAAGTTCCTGTACGGCTCACACGTATTATTGACATTTTTTGGCCTTTTCCTGCTATCCGTGGTGCTGGCTGCAACTTACCCCGTCCTGGCCCTATCTGCTTTGAAACCATTGCAGGCCCTGTACGGGCGTGTGATCGGACATAGCGGTGGCCTGAACCTACGCAAATTCTTCACCGGTTTCCAATTCACCGTTGCCGTTATCATTATGATCTGTGGACTGGTGATCCGCCGGCAAATGGATTTTTTCAGACATTCCGACACCAGCCTGCGCCGCAACAATATCGTTATGATCCCTTTTTCAGCAAAAGCGGGCAGGCAATATTCTGCCTTTAAAAATGACATCCGGTCTTTGCCTGCTGTTGATATGGTGAGCACCAGCAGCTATCCCATGTACAAGGACTATGATATCGATGTCATTCCCGGAAGGAACGGACAGGGGTTTATACCGCTGCCGAGCCTGCATGTAGATGCCAATTTTATTCCGATGCTGGGCATCCGCTGGAAGATTGCACCTCTCGATTCCAGCTTTTACCAGCATTCTGGTTATGCCGTGTTAAATGAGGCCGCCGTTGAAAAGATCGGGCTTACCGGTAACCCGCTGAACCAGGTTGTAAATGGACAGTTCAAAGTGGCCGGAGTGGTCAAAGACTTCGATTACTCCTCGCTGCAAAACAAGATTGACGCCATGGTGCTTTCCTTTAATCCGGACGGCGATAGTGCGTCCGGTTGGGCAAAAAACGGCGGTTGTCTCTTTGCCAGGATCAAGAGCGGCAGCAACGTCCCTACCGTTATCGATCGAATCAGATCAGTGTATTCCAAATATGATGACAGCGCACCTTTTGAGTATTATTTTATGGACGACGTGTTCAATAGCATGTACAGCGCGGAAGACAAATTGCATAGGATATTCATGGGCTTCACCTTGTTTACTGTCGTGATAGCATGCCTTGGTCTGCTCGGAATGAGCGTTTTTGCAGTTGCCCGGCGTACCAGGGAGATCAGCATCCGGAGGGTGCTTGGCGCCAGCGTAGCAGACATTGTTACCAGGCTCTCGTCGGATCTGTTGAAGCCCGTCCTGGTCGCCGTAGCCATAGCATCCCCTATTGGTTGGTTTTGCATGCACCGGTGGCTGCAGGGCTTTGCTTACCGCGTTCACATTCAATGGTGGCTATTGCTGGCAGCCGCGATGATCATCGGCTTGACCGCGCTGATAACGATCAGTTTTCAGGCCGTGAGGGCAGCGATGGCAAACCCGGTTGAGCGCCTGAAGACAGAGTGAGCCGGATTGGAGGAAAAGCTGGGCCAACCCCGAGCCGGTCAACGTAACCGCCGACACCGGCCCATTCAGGAAAAGCGGCGCACAAATGCGCCCTTTTTTGTTCCCCTCTCACTCATCGGAGCAAGCTCGGCTCGTGCTCAGTAATAAAAAATGCCCCGCTATCGCGGGGCAACAAGTCCATCTGCGGAGAGAAGGGAACGAGTTTCGAACCTTTTTAGGAAAGATTTAGCAAAAAATTGCGGAATTTACAACCAATCCGTGTAAGTACTCTACCTATTGATCCTTCCACACTTATTTTCAATGTATTGGTGCTGGGTGATAAGGTCGGTGCATCGAATTTTTCCACCACATGGTTCGGGTGAATTTGTATGGCAAATTCAGCTGGTTAATATCCGATTTTATACGTATATTTGTTTTTAAAAACACACGTACTATGACCACAAAATTGACCTTGACTTTAGACGACCGGGTTATCCGGAAGGCCAAAAACTACGCAAAAGCTAAAGGGCAGAGCGTATCTGAGTTGGTCGAAAGTTATTTTAAATCAATCACCAGCCGAGAATCCGAGGCATCAGATGAATTAACCCCGATGGCAAAGTCCTTGATGGGGTCATTTAAAGCCCCCAAAGAATTCGATTATAAGAAGATTTTAAAAGAGGAGAAGTTGCGGAAGTATGAATAAGGTGTATATCGATACGGATGTTATATTGGATTTCATGATTGGCAGAGAGCCATTTGCAGTAGACGCAGCGCGGATTTTCTCTTTATCCGAAAAAAAACAAATATCTATATGTACAACAGGGCTCGTATTTTCGAACGCTTATTATATCCTTCGTAAATTAGGACCTCATCAAAAGGTGATGGCTAATCTTTCGCAATTAGCCAAACTACTAGATATAATTGCTCTTTCAAAAGTTGCCGTTCTGCAAGCCTTAGATTCAAAATTTGCCGATTTTGAAGACGCCTTGCAGCATTATGCGGCCATATCGGGAAATGTGAAGACAATTGTTACCCGGAATGTCAAGGATTTTAAGAATAGCGAACTGGCGGTGCTGACACCTGATCAGTTTTTAAGTAGCCGCCGTCAAGGATAAGCTCTAATTGTCTGTTACGATCTCTGCTTTACCTGGATAAAGAGAGAAGAAATTCGTCCAGTTTATCAGCCAAATAGTCACTTGGAGAACCGCCCTCATCCCGTTTTTTCAACATGGCCTCCAGATCTGATTGCTTGTTCATCTGATAAATCTAGACCTGAGAGCTCTCTTAGCTTTTCCGGCAAAAAGAAAGCCCTCAAATATAATAACTTGAGGGCGATTTTTGTAACGTTCAGCGGAGAGGAAGGGATTAGCTCCGGCCCGCTACGCGGTCCTCGCTGATCCCCGCAGGGGGGAGGCTTAAACGCAACCACAGAAGCGGCGCATAAATGCGCCTTTTTTTATTCCCCTCCCGCTCACCCAAGCAAGCTCGGCTCGCGTCCGAGAAATAAAAAATGCCCAGCCAAAGGCTGGGCACTTCTGTGCTTACGTTTGCGGAGAGGAAGGGATTCGAACCCTTGATAGGATTTCTCCTATACACACTTTCCAGGCGTGCCAGTTCAACCACTCCTGCACCTCTCCATCCCCCAACAGGGGGCAGCAAAAGTACGATATCCCAGCTAGATTCCGAATATTTTTTGCGCATTTCGCGTCGTCGCCGCAGCCACCTCTTCGACAGCCACACCCTTGACCTCGGCCAGCTTCGCCACCACATATTTCAGATAGGAGCTTTCATTTCTCTTCCCCCGGAACGGCGCCGGACTCAGATACGGCGCATCCGTCTCCAACACCAGCGCGTCAAGCGATATCTCCCGCAACACATCCGGCAATCCCGAGTTCTTATACGTCAGCACACCCCCGATCCCCAGATAAAACCCCAACTCCACGATCGCCTGCGCCGACTCCAGATCCCCGCCGAAGCAATGGAAGATCCCCCTCACGCCCTTATGCTCCCTTATCACCCCGATACTCTCCTTCATCGACTCCCGGCTATGGATCACTATCGCAATATCGTACCGCATCGCCCACTCGATCTGCCGATGGAACGCCTCATATTGCTGCGCCGCATACGTCTTATCCCAATAAAAATCCAGCCCGATCTCCCCCACCGCCACCCAGGACCGCCGCGCCAGCTCTCCTTCCACAAACTTCAGCTCGTCGAGATAGTCCGCTTTGACATGGCAGGGATGCAGCCCCGCCATGCCGATACATTTCCCCGGATAACGCGCTTCCAGCGCCAGCAGCGCCGCCTGGCAATCCTTGTCGATGGCCGGCAGATAGAACCGTTCAACCCCTTCTTTCTCAGCACGCTGTATCACTTCCTCGATGTCGCGGTCAAACTCTTTGCTATATAGATGACAATGCGTGTCGATCAGCTTCATAACCAGAAATTACAATTAGAGGTGCAAATATCCCCAAAACCCATGATTTCAAGCCAATCGATCGCCCTGACGACCGGACCGGCCTGTAAACCAACCAAAAGCCCAACCCTACCCGGCCCCAGCCGAAAACCAACCCGCCGCCCCAGTCCACAAAACCCAAAACCCAGTACAGCCACGGGTTCCAGCAGATTCCGGCGGCCTCCAAAAACCGCACGCCCCCCGGCCTGCTACCCAGCCTGCAGCCAACTTCCCGGGCCATTCAACCGCCCCCAAAAACCGGCCCATTTCGCCGCCAACCCGCGCCATCCGGCAGATTCGTCAGGGCGACTGACTAAATTACTTTGCATGAATCAAAAAAAGATTTACCTTTAAACCAGTTTTCATAGGGTACGGATTAAATACGGGCCAGGGTGTCTACCCAGGCCCAATTTTATTTTTGCAAAAATCCATTCCCACAGCGGGAATCCCCAACCGAAAACCACCTCCAAAAGACCCGAGATCCAACCTGTCGCCGTCTCCTCCAAACCCATGGTCGCATGAGTAGCTGATCCCACCAGCGTATCAGCAAACCGCGCGCTCGAATCATTGCGAACCACACCAAACCACTTCGAACCATTCACCTGATCGATTCAAACCGATAACCCAGCCTGCTAAGATGTTCCAACACCATCGGCAACGCTTCACGTAAGCGATCAAATGCCTTTTCACTATCATGAAACACGATGATCGAACCCGGCCGCGCATAACGGATCACATTATGCGCACAACGCGTCCCCGAAAGCCGCTTGTCGAAATCACCGCTCAACACATCCCACATGATTATTCTGTAAGGGACCGCTCCCCGACCCAGCAGCATCGCCTGAAACCGCCTGATGCGTCCATACGGCGGCCGGTAAAGATCCGAGTCGATCAACTGCGCCGCCGCGCGAATGTTCTCGAGATATTTTCCATCCTCCGTCTTCCATCCATTGAGATGATCATAGCTGTGATTGCCCACCCGATGCCCCGCCATCAATGTTGACCGAAGGATCTCCGGATACCCCTTGACATTTTTCCCGATGCAGAAGAACGTCGCCCGTGCGTCATGCTTGCGCAACACCTCGAGCACCCACGGCGTGATCACCGGATGCGGGCCGTCGTCGAAAGTCAGATAGAGAATTTTTTCCTTGTTCACCGGCATCCGCCAGATAAGTGAGGAGGCGGGATCGTAGATCTTCTTGAGCCACCAGGGCATCCTTACCAGATAGAACATGAGAGCAAGATAATCAATTTACCGGCGTCTCCTTGGTGTATGTATTCACATGGATCACCCGGCCGCCGTCCCGGAAGATCTTTCCCTTGTCCCTGACAAAATTCTCCTGGCTCTTCTCATCTTTAAGCAGCTTGTCCATATACCGCTTTACCGGCGGGTTCTTCAACGTCGGCGGCGCACCGGCCTCCATGGCGTCGTCGATATATCCATGAAGCAGCGGATCGAGCTGCGGATAGAACAGGTCCGTGCCATCGAAGATATCCGTGCCGATGATCTTATTCCCAGTGATCGCCATAAAGCCCACCACATTGCTGTCCGTCCGCGCAAATTTACCCATGAAGAATTTAAAATATTCCTCGCTGCGCTGGATATATTTCTTGTCCTTAAAGCGGCTGAGATATGCCAGGCTATTATTCTTAAAATGCCCATCCTGCAACTGCCGGTCTACCTCGCGCCAGATCATCACCTGGCTGTGCGTAGAGTCGAGGACCTTACGGAGACCCGTATTCGCAAAATTGCCATAGCCGAATTTCTTCTCCTTTTCGCTCCACCGGCCTTCCTCGACGCACATCACCGGGACATACTGGTCTTTGGGACTTGGTTGCAGGACGGTATCGCGTACGATCATGCGATCCTGCCGGCCGCCTTCGATGATCTCGCCGCCCGCGATATACACCGGTGTATTGCCATGCGTGTTGAACCGCAGCCAGTGCACATTCTCGAGCGCCGTCGTGCCGCGTTCCGTGATCGTGATGAGCCCTTTGTTCAACGCCTCGTTCAGCGGGACCATCTCGCCGCCGGCACGCATCATGCCCCCGCCGCCCTTCCGCCGGATAGCGATGATCTTAAGATTCTTGAATGTCCACGCACTGTCGTAGTCTACGTATAGCGTCTCGTAAGTAAGCTGCGCGGAGGCCGACAGCACGGCAAAAAGCAACCAGAAGGTTAGAAAAAATCTCACGATGCGAATTTTTAATGGTGCACGGGTCAGCGCGGGTCTGCATGGGGATATGGATCTAACGTCAAAAATACCCATTTATTACATGGGAGGGGTGGGGGGTCGGCCGTTGTGCCCTGGTGAAGCAGCCGTTGCGACGCTCCGTTCAATGGCGGTATCCGCATCGGCATAATCCCTACCTTTGCAAAACTATGGCCAAAAGAGTAAGAGTCCGCTTTGCCCCCAGCCCTACCGGGGGACTTCATCTGGGAGGCGTAAGGACTGTGCTTTACAATTACCTGTTCGCCCGCAAACATGGCGGCGATTTCGTTCTCCGTATAGAAGACACCGATCAAGGCCGCTATGTCGCCGGCGCCGAAGAATATATCCTCGACAGCCTTAAATGGGCCGGTCTCGAACCCGAC
>DASZOW010000506.1:0-3452 GCA_035550615.1 Puia sp. | reverse complement strand
CCAGCCGGATCAGGAGCTGGAGGGCAGGAAGCTGGGATGCTTCATTTTCGCGGAAGGATGGGTGGGACATTTGGTTGGTATTTTTATTTGTGCAAGGACCGTTTATGAGAATCTTTGTCTTATGGTTCTGCTGCCTTTACTCTCACCTTACCTGTGAGCAGCACCTGCATGAGCCCTTTCTTTTGCTGTTGGAGGGCGGCGAGCCGGCGGCGGTGGATTTGGATCTCTTTTTCAGAGGTGGATAGGACGGAGGCGATGGCGGTTTGTTCTGGTAACGGCGGTAGATGAAAAGCCCATTCTTCCAATGTCTCTCGATCCATGTTTCGGCGAACTATACTTGCTCCTACCACAGAAGACCCAATTAGTGCTTGTAGCATAATTCTACTTCTGGCAAAATGAAGCATGTATATTTCAGAAACTGAACTATTACATATTTCGAAAACTTTATAAGCAGGAGAGACCATACCTTCTTCGTAGTTGATAAGAACATCAATACTGCCCATCCAAAAGTTTAACCCGCTCATTACCATATTACCTCTTTTGACAACTAAATAATTAGATGTGTCCTCGCTGGTAACCGCTTTATTAAAATATTCTTGTTGAGGAATAATTCCATCTTTTGTAACTGATAGAGGCAATAGAGGGTTATCTCCCACAAATTTTTTTATTGTCTTATATATTTCGTTAAAACGAAAAAATTTCCAGTCATTCTTAAACCCATTTAATCTCCTTTTCCCGCTAAGCAACTCATGTAACAGCGCACGATGGCGAGTCTGCAAGATTTCAATAAGTTGTTCTTCTTTCGCAATGGCAGTATCCCAAGTGGAAAGGATGGAGGCTATACGGCGTTGCTCGGAGAGGGGCATATCAATGATTGGGAAGTCTCCCACGTCATTTCCCGTGATATTAGGGTCTTTTCTACTACTTCCAGCAAAATTTTTCCACAATCCGACGTTTGCGTTAAACCAGTTTAAAAGAAATCGCCGATCAGTCTTTTCAAGATCGACGGTAATTGCGGAAAGGGCTTGATTTATTGTTGCTTCAATTCCAAGCAGGCCTGTTCTACCTATTTGATTAAATCCTCCATACATTGCAACAAGAACCGTCCCTTTTGGATATATGCGGAGAGAGGTTTCTAATAGTGCCTTATGCGTAACCTTTTCTCCCGTGTTAAAAATAATTGAATTGTTTAAATCAGTTGTTTTTACCCAGTATATTTCTCCGTCCGCATAGTATTCGGGAATATTGCGTGATGGAGTAGTTCCTGAACTGATTTTGCCAATGTCCTTTATTCTTTTTACCTCCCAATCCTCTGGTATCCATCCAAGAGATGTTAATTTATAGCCTGGTTTATTCATATAGCAGGAATTAAATGATATTGATTTTTCGCTATCCTGTGACATATTAATGCATTTCTAACTTTGTTGCCAAGTGTTTCTGCCAAACCGCCTTTTAAGCGTAATATTCCACTGCGAAACTTTCCATCTTTTGAACCAATGGTATAGGTGCAGTTATAAGGGTTGTCGCCCCAAACAATAGTTATGTCATAGGTCTTTGGGAATCCAGGCCGCTCTGCTGGAAACAGGTCCTTTTGGTGTGCCAGGATGCGTATCTGCTTCCGGGCGTAGTCTTTTCGGGTGATATTAGTAATGGTTATCTTATTCATGGTTTATTTTTTCCTCCTTGCAGGCGTTTTATGGCTTTGTCCAGTTCATCCGGCTGTCCAGTATTCAGGGACTTTCGATATTCCTCGAAGTTCTTTAGGGCGTGCGCTTCAGCATCCCTGGCACTTCGGCTGCCGGCGTCGGTCAATATTTCTCTGTCGTTAAGGGTCAGGAAGCCGTGTAGCTTGGTAATCCAATCGTGCATATGCATAGGCTTTCGATTCATAGCCTGCAGCTCTGCAAAGTCCAGATACTGGGAGACAATCAGGTTCAGCTGCTTGAGCTCCTCTTCGTGGAGATAGTTCTTAGCCACCGTCACATCAGTTTTTTTGATCTGCTCGCCCGGGAAGTTAGTGAGCCCCATGTTGGGTTTGGTACTATCTGCACGCTGCATGATCAGCTCGGCTGCCGTGTGACCATGTATTGCCCAATGAAACTTATTTTGTACCGTTGCAAAGAAATCTTTGGTCATCGTCGATTTTGGATCATAATCGATGCTGGTAGCATAGATGTCACAAACCTTGCGATAAAATACCTTTTCCGAGCTGCGGATATCACGGATGCGATCCAACAACTCATCGAAATAGGGCTCTCGTGCCTGTTTCAGGCGTTCGTCATCCAGCACGAAGCCCTTAATTATATATTCGCGCAGGCGTTGTGTAGCCCATATACGGAAGTGGGTGCCTACGTGCGACCGGACCCTATAGCCTACCGAAATAATGACATCGAGGTTATAATATAGGGTGCGATAATCTTTGCCGGCCGCGGCAGTTGTCAAGTATTCCTTGACAACTGAATTTTGTGTGAGCTCCCCTTCGTTAAAAATATTTTTTATATGTAAGCTTATGTTTTGCTTAGTAGTTTGGAACAATTCGGCCATTTGGCTTTGGGATAGCCAGACGGTTTCTCCCTCCACACGCACCTCTACCCTGGTGTTGCCTTGTGGCGACTGGTAAATCAATATTTCCGATCCCAGGCTCATTGATGTATTATTTATAGTCCCAGTTCCTTCAAGTAATTCGCCATCTCCTTTTCCACATCGGCCAGCTCTATCTTAAGCTGTTCGATCTCTTTCTGGGTAGCAGCGATATCTATTTCGACCTCTTCCTCGAATGTGTCTACATAGCGGGGAATATTAAGGTTATAGTCGTTGCCGGCAATCTCTTCCGTGGTGGCTACATAACTGTATTTTTCTTCGACTATACCTGCGGGCAGCTTACCTTCGGCAAAACGGCGGTACGTCTGCACAATATCGTCGACATCCCGGGGGCGGAGGCGATTTTGATTCTTACCGCTTTCAAACCGCCGGCTGGCATCAATAAACAGTACATCGGTACGTTTGCCTCTGCCTTTATTGAAAATCAGGATAGCGGCCGGGATGCCTGTGCCGTAGAACAAATTAGCGGGCAAGCCTATTACGGCATCGAGCAGGTTTTCCTCAATAGTTTTCTGACGTATCTTGCCTTCACTGCTGCCCCGGAATAGGACACCGTGAGGTACTACTACTCCTGCTTTACCGTGTCCTTCATAGGCCACTTCGATCATATGACTGATAAATGCCCAGTCTCCCTTACTTTTGGGCGGCACACCCCGCCAGAAGCGTTGGTGGGGATCAGCAGCAGCCTTGTAGCTACTTTGCGGCTGGCCGGCAGTGGTCTTATCCCCTTTTTTCTTATCGTCTTTCTCAGTGTCGTCCGCGCCCCATTTATCCAATGAAAAAGGTGGATTAGCGACTACCACATCGAATTTCATCAAATGATCGCCTTCTTTAAGCTTGGGATTGCGAAT
>DASZOW010000505.1:0-7984 GCA_035550615.1 Puia sp. | reverse complement strand
GACGCAAAGGCGGTCGACTCATTCTCGGTCAACGGTACCGAAAAATGATCAGTCGTGTCCGCGACCAGAAAATCCCCTTTTAGTTTTCGGGAGATATCGCCGGATTCGGTAAAAAAAACTTTAACCGGCAACATTGAATCACAGCTGTACCAGATCAGTTGCTCTGTTAATTTATTTTGACTATTCTTGATCTGGGTGTTGAAGACTTTACAGTTTTTAGTACGCATTGACTTGGAAACGTTCACATAGTCAAAATATAAAACTTCAAAATGGCTTCCATTGGGAAGTTCACCCATGGCGGCTCGTCTCACAGTCATACAAGACACCAATGTTGTCGAAAGAAGAATGGCCCAGCGAAGTCTGTTGATCCACATTCTCAAATATCTTAAAAAAATCGCAAAAACCACGTTATGCTTTCGTCCCTGCTTGGCGGTTCGGCCGCATATCCCCATTACCTAAAAGCCTCAAAGGCAGAAATAAATTACTAATTTCTTTAGTATTCCTTATCTTTGACCTTTAGTTTCTCCCATTTATGAAGGGGGCTGGATCACTGCACCGGTCCAGTCCCTGTTTTTTGTCCGGCTATCAGATCTACCCGGGACACATAGCGCATGCTCAGGAATACCAACACCAGGTCCACTGATACGAAAACAATCCTGGAAAGCGGATCCCCGCTGCAGATATGCGCTATTAGGGCAGAAACCATCGCAATAAGAAATCCAGTATATACCCATTCTTTGACCCTAAAAGGGGTAAAAGGCAGCAACAAAGCTATCGCTCCGACAATTTTGGCAATTACCAATTCTATCCGGAAATAGTCAGGGAATCCCAATTTTCGCAGGGCAGCGGCATGTGTATAAGAAAACCATGCGCTGAATAGAATGAAGAAAACTATAAAGCCTTTTGCTACCCGGTAAATTGTTCTGTTTGGTTTCATTTGTTCCATCGTATACTTTGTATTCGTACATACACGAGACAAAATAAGGGCGTATTTTGTGACAGGTGGTTGGCACCTATTACTCTAAAATTCTATGAAAAAAATTCTGATTGCAGCAGCATTCTATATTATAGATCGAAGAAGTTCGTCATTCAATATATCCATGGCCCGCTATTTATGGGTAATCTTTGCCTTTTTTAAGTAAGGCATTAGAGCGTAGCATTTGTGAGAAAAGCTTCAATTTCTTCAATAGAATTTCCACAGTAACATACTTCATTTCCCTTTTCCTCATCGCGCCTCCAACCCATACCGTATTGCCGCTTCAAGTACATCGATATCGATATCCTTTAACGTCTTAAACTTAATACAATACCCGGTGACGGAAGCCTTACCCAGCTTTTCCGCATACGTTTTCGCCAGGTATCCCTTGTCCTTAATACCAAGAACATAAACGGATATCCCCGTTTTGTTTGCACTTAATCCAATTCGAAAAAATTCGCGGGCTTTTCCATTGGCATATTTTATTGTTTGCAGTCCATATCCGATAGTAGGGTTACTTACAGTTTTACCTTCGCTGTCTTTGCCTTCGTCGAACCATAATTTGCATAATGGCGACGCTTCAAGAATACGCCGGTGCAACTCTTGCATCTCACTGCGTTTTTGTTCGGGTTGACTGGCAATATACTTTTCGACCTGTTCTTGTACGTTCATATATGATATCAAATTACCGATAAAAGATTTGTTTCCCAAAAGGGCATCGTCAATTTCTTATTCCGACCGGAGACTTTTCAGCGGATTATCCAGGGCAGCGCGAATAGTCTGCAAACAAAGTGTCAGCATCGCGATACCAATCATCCCGATGGCCGAAAGCGTTACGATCGCCCAACTGATATCAATACGATAAGCAAATTGCATCAGCCATCGATGCATGATCCAGATGGTAAGCGGCGTGGCCACAATAATGGAAAGCAAGATCAGCCGGATAAAATCTTTTGAAAGTAGAACGACGACGGAAGAAACGGTTGCTCCAAGAACCTTTCGGATGCCTATCTCGCGTGTACGTTGACGGGCTACCAGGGCGATCAGTCCCAACAAGCCCAGACAGGATACGAAGACAGCCAGCGCACAGAAATAGCCGATAGCCTTTCCCTGTTTTTGATCCCGGGTATATTGGTCCGTGAGTGCTTTGTCCAAAAAGCTATATTGAAAATCTTTGCCGGGGAACCAGCCATCCCAATTTTTCTGAAGGAAGGCGATGGCCTCTTTTGTCCGATCCCTGCGTATTTTTATCGAGAAGCTGGTTAGACTAGGGTAATCGATGTCCATGACGAGAACATCGATGGGCGTATAAAGCGACTCTGCATAAAAATCGCGGACGACGCCGACAACGATCCCTTCTTTTTCTTTGACATCGCGTTTCCCGATCAAGCTGATAGTTTTTCCGATGGCCTGAGCAGGAGTGCCGAAATGAAAATGTTTCACTGCCGTTTCGTTGATGATGAAGGCGTGGTCTTTATCGGATCCGTAGGCCTTGGAGAAATTCCGGCCGGCGGCCATTTGCATTCGGTAAGTAGGGATAAAATTGTAATCGACCCGAAGGTTGAGGGCAAAGAGGTTATCGCTGACCGCAAAACCCTGCGGGAGTACTCCCCTACGCAGCACGCCAAGTCCGGGTTGTTGGTCAGACAGGGTCACGCCCGTAATATCCGGGTTAGCCAGGATTTTTTCGCTAAAGGCCTGTAGCCTGTGATATAAGCTATCACTGGGTTGGGTAAAAATTGAATTGATACTCCAGTTCCGAACCGGAACGACGAGGGTATTTTCTTTTTCGAAACCGAGAGGTTTGTTCTGCATAAAATTCAGTTGCCGGAGCATGATGAGCGTAGCGATCATCAATCCCATCGAAGCGGAGAATTGAACGACCAACAGTGCTTTACGCAGCAACCCTCCTCTTCCCTTGTTGCTGGAAAGATCGCCTTTAAGGGTCGTGACCGGTTCGAAGCCCGAGATAAAGATGGCCGGATAAACACCCGCCAGCAGACCAGTGATCAGGAAGAGGGTCACGAACCCAAGCCAAAGCGGTGCATCTCTTAGAAGGTCATAGAAGATAAAGTGTTTGTCTGTAAGATCATTGAATACCGGTAGAAAAACCGCAAGCAGGACGATCGACGCCAGGAAAGCCAGTAGGCTGACGATAAGCGATTCCATGAGAAATTGCAAGATCAGTTGTTTGCGTTCCGCTCCGAGTATCTTCCTCATCCCCACTTCCTTGGCTCTACGCAGCGAGCGGGCGGTGCTTAGGTTTACGAAATTGATACCCGCAATTAATAGAGTAATTAGGGCGATGCCCGAAAAAATATAGACCTGTGTGATGCTGCCGACCGGCTCGATCTCGCTAAGGAGGTCCGAGCGCAGATGGATATCTCGTACCCGTTGCAGGTGATAGATGATCTCCTTGGCAAATGCTGCCGGTGCATGGGCATTGATGAAGCCTGGGAATCCGGCGTCGATTCGGGCAGCATCCTGACCGGGTTTGAGCAACAGGTAGGTATAGGAATGGCTAATGATCCAGTTGTGATCCAGGTTTGTTTTGGCTTCGGGAGAAATCGTCGCAAACATGGTTTCGTAATTCGTAAGAAGGTCTATATGGAGGTGCGAGTTATCAGGGAAGTCGGCGAATACACCGGTTACTAATAGCCGATAATCACCATCCAGCCGGATCGATTGGCCGACGGCTGGAGCATCGCCGAAATATCTTCGGGCCGCAGACGCCGAGAGGAGAACGGTAAAAGGGTCGGTAAGCGCATGCCGGGAATCTCCTTGCAGAAAATGGAAGGTAAAGATGTTGAGAATAGTGGAGTCGCCGAAGAAGAATTGACGCTCTTCCGTTTTATTCATGTCCTTTTGGATGGTCGCGCTCCGGCGGAAAAGGCGGGCCGCGGTTTCAATACCTGGGAAATAATCTTTGAGCAATGGGGCTGCGGCTGTCGAAAGCATGGGAAGGCCTTTATCGAGGCCCGCGAATTTTGGCGTATACGTTATGCGATACAGCCGGTCCAGCTTATTTTGAAAATGGTCGTAGCTAAGCTCGTCACGGACAAAAAGCATGATCAGGAAGCAGCAGGTCATGCCAACAGCAAGACCCATTATGTTTATGAAGCTAAATACCTTGCCTTTACGTAAGTTGCGGATAGCGACGAGCAGGTAGTTTTTAGTCATTGGAGCGGCTTTCCTGGAAGATAGCGTATTCTCTTAGCGCTTCGAGCCGATTTTGCAGGAGCGGTGCAGGTCTTCGACCGTCGGTCAGCTTAGCTGAAACATATGTTTGATAAGAGATTGAATGTCAATAGCAAACCCGGCTATTTGAAGCAGTCCTTGATTTTTATAACTTTGCATCAAATGTTCATCGGCGATGATACCCGAAAAAGACTTGAAAATATCGTTAAAGGAACTATCCTTGAGAGGGCAGAAGATAATTGCACAGTTGCCAGAAACCTCCTATGCTCAAGCTTTAGAACAAGTACAACGGTTAAGAAAGACTTCGAAGGTCAATCCCGAATTAAAGCGGAGCAGGCCGAATTCCTGAAGCAACATAGTTCAAAAAGAAATTGGTGGATCACTACCTAGTCTGGTCGGACTACCCCCCATCCCCTACTCATAATAATCAAAAATATATTGCCCGATCGCATTGATCAACCCTTTTGACTGCGTTTGATCATCCCGCTCCCTCCATCCATAATCCCCACAACACAGATAAGCAAAAAATTCCCCTCCGAGCACCACCCGAAAATACACCGGCATCCCGTTCTGACCTTTTTCCTCGGAAGGCGTCACCTCCCCTTCATAATGCTTGCCCTCGAAATCCAGCGAAAGCCGGAACTGCTGATCCTTTTCCATATATCAACCTCGCTTTCCTTTTTTCGGCCCTTTTGCCGCCTTACCGACGATTTCCCGCGCCTTCTTTAATCCCGTGGCGATCGCCACACCCTCGCTTGCTCCATGTAACAATAACTCATTGGCGATCTCTGTCGCCTTATTCCGGATCACAACCGGCTGATTTTTATATGACGGAGGATAATCCCCATTATACCAGGGCATAAATATCGTTTTTAGTATAGCAGGCCAATGGCCAACCAGTCCAATAATAAAGGCGCACTCCCGAAAGAACGCGCCTGTTGTCACAGATTGCCAGTCTTGATTCATTTCATAGTTGAATTGAATTTTGCAATGGCTCTCAGTTACAGTCAGAGTACTCAAAAAACCGTGCCACCGATAATCAAGATCTCCTGCATGTCGATAAAAAGCCGGCAGCTAGCCTTATCGGCCTACTGGCTGGGTAATAAAAGTCAAAGTTTAGTGTTCACAAGTCCAGGAGTGCATCGCCTTCTTTTAGAAGCAATTCTTTTTTAAAGAAAAGAAAAAGTACATACAGCAGCAGTTGAAAACAGTTGATCAGCACTGAAATCGAACCATCCGGCGAGTAGCCGTCATCCATCAACCACCGGAATAAATGGTGCTTTATCAGTATCCTCAGCTCCGGCGTGTCGGAAAAACCGATTGCCAGATACGGCCCATAAAAATTCGACAAACTAAATCCCAGAATATTTAGTTGAAAGGTCTGTAGCAATAGACAAATTTCAACACAGAGGATAGTCGCCTTATTTTGATCATCATTGAAGAATTTAAGCCCCGTAATAAAAAAGAACAGGAATAAACCGGTAATAAAACAAATTGTTAAAAGCCTAAACAAAGAACCACCGAATCCAATGCTATACAGACCATACCCCAAAAAGCCCAGGGAACACATCAGGAATATTCCGTATGATCTCGATATCAACCTTCTCTGTCTGCTATTCATGCAGCTTTTTGGGTTTAAATTATATAAAAATTTAAGAGCTTCCAAAAACTCGCACCCCAGAGAAGAAATACGCTACTTTCTCGCCTTGCCGACGATCACAGCGATCACGATAACGATCACGACTACCGCCAGAACGCCTACCCAGACGCCGGCCTTGAATATACCCCCTACAACAGCACACCCCTGAAAAGCCAGCATCATCAGCATGCCGGCAAGAAGAACGGACAACTTCATATAGATTGATTGAGCATTATTAAACATCCGGTGCAATAACCGAACCGCGAGAATCCCCGCACCCCGCACCCCGCGAGAATCCCGGCCACCCCGCACCCCGCACCCGCGAATTCCGCCCACCCGGGCCATCCGCCTCACGCATCACTAGGAGTGGCGACCGCGCGCCGTCACAAGCATAATGACGCCTGCTATCACAAGAATACCCCCGGCATAGGGCGGCCAGGAAACTGTTTTTTGTTTGTCTGCGGAAATATGGACGGGGCCGGCGTCGACAACCTTCTCCCGTTTTGTATAGCTGAAGCCGGTCCAGATAAGCATCACCAGGCCGATGACCAGAAAAACGATGCCGAGATTTTTTTGCATATGGGGTTTTTGATGAGGCCCATAAAAAGATCATGCCACGCCCCGCGGCCTGACCAGCTTCCACTTTCCCTCCGAGACGACATCGATGGCGCCGTCGACCACTCGAATAGCAGTCTGGTCGTCAATTAAGTAGGAAACCACCGGCAACGTAGCGGCCAACTTTTCCAGGCTGGCCATGGAATTCTCCGGAAACGTCTCGTAATCAAGGTGCGGATGCAGCGCCAGTTCAACCAGTCCCAACGACTTATCGCTTTCGGCCGGCAAACTATGCCCGCCATAGGTCGTTCCAAAGCGGGTCATTATCATACTCCCGGCACTCAACCCGACATAGACGGTCTTGCGCAGCAGCGATGGCAGGAGATCCGCCAGCCCCGACCGCTGCATCCAATAGGTGAGATACTGGCAGTCGCCGCCTCCAACCAGCAGGGCGTCCGTCTCATGCAAAAGTGGAACCCAAAGCTCCCGCTTAATGCTGGGCAGCGCCGTGAGTTCCAGCACGCCCAAAGACTTCCAACCCAATTCGCAAAAAGGATCGCCTAACGATCCGTTCAGTACCCTTCGTGCTATATCCCCACCGCCCCGCAAGGCATATATCGCCGTAGGGACGAAAAGGGCGCTACACTCGGCAATCGGTTTGCCCAGCAGATCGACCAATGCATTCCGGATGCTTGTATTGCTGATGCCGGCGGAAGTGAGAAGAAGCTTCATAATTTCGTTGGAAGGTACGAAATTACGTTTCATAAAATGTTGTTGTTCCTCTTTAGAAGCCGGGTCGACATCTTCCGGCTAAAGGACTCCGGCATAAGCGCCCGCATCACTCTGAATTTTAACCCCGGATAAACCAGCATTTTGTTCTTTGCCAAAGCATTCAGCGCTTCGGTCACACATTGCTCCACCGCAAGCGGCTTCACAGGAGTGTTATCAAGTGAAAACCCGAGTTTATAAAATACGGCAGTCTCAGTGGGTGTGGTAACCAATACCGTGATATGCATGCCAAACTCCTTGAATTCTGCGTGCAAACTCTTGCCCAATGCCTGGACAAAGCCTTTTGTAGCCGCCTCGGTCGCCATATAAGGTACGCCTTCCACCGCACCCATGGCCCCTGTCAGCAGGATACCGCCCTTTTTCCGCAGCGCCATTTTTTTACCGAAATGATGCGTGATCAGCAAATGCGAGGTAGCATTGAGATGGACCCTTTCGACAAGACCGCCGGCGGACCTATCGAAGAACCGGCCAACATCACCCGTACCGGCGTTTGAGATCAACAGGCCGATATCCAGGTCGTCGGTCCGCTCGATCACCGAGTCAATGTCGTCTGTCCTTGTCAGATCGGCCTGGATCGCCCGGCATCGGATGTCATACCGGATCGAAAGCTTCCTGCCCAGTTCTTGCAGTAGCTCTTTCCTTCTTGCCACCAGGACCAGGTTAAAGCCGTTCGCCGCCAGCCGATATGCAAATGCTTCGCCGATCCCCGAAGATGCCCCCGTGATCAACGCCCAATCGCCGAACGTCGACGCATCGATTTTTGATTTCATGGTCTGTCTTTTTTCTTGAAAACAAAGTTGACGCGGCAGCCCGTTTGGGCCTTGCTT
>DASZOW010000504.1:0-4385 GCA_035550615.1 Puia sp. | reverse complement strand
GATCTTGCCATCCGCGGTATAGCTGCCCGTGGCGATGAATGCGCTGCAGTTGCCCGGCGCTTTATTGTTGGCGGCGGTCGAGCCCGGGTGCGCTTTCTCTTCGAGCATCGGAACATAATACTGGGACAGCTCGATGTTGGCGTTGAGCACTACGATGTCGGTGACGTCATAGCGTTTGCCTTTGTCACGGAGGCCTTCCGTGATGCCGGTGATCTCGTCCTGGTATTCCTTGTCGATCTTATCCCAGAAATCCATTTTTTTCACGGCGTCGCGATAGAAGGACCAGTCTTTGCCGGAGAGATGGGGAAGGGATACTTTAAAGCTTTTTATGAGGTCGTCGATCTCGCCGGCGAGGAGAAACCCATGCTGGTAGCCGATGTCTTTGGGGCTGCCTTCGAGGTGGACGTAGATCCAACCGTTCTTCTCCGAGCGGGAAGCGCGTGCGAGGCGGGGGTTCCGCTGCTGGGCCAGACAGGCTGACGTCAGCGACAGCGCGATCAGCAGTGCGGGTAATTTTCTCATACAGGGAAGTTATCGAAAAATCTTCGGGATCATGGGTTGGGTGGCGGCTTTTTTCGGGGATGCTGCAGGTAATTGGCGGTCGTCAGAAAACCTCGCCGAGGTTCACGAAGAAGCCGCCGGAGCCGCGGATGCCCCAGCCATAATCTATGCAGAGGTTGGTGCGGGAGAATTTGTTGAGGCTGATGCGGATGCCGCCGCCATAGCCGGGTATGAGATAGGAGAACCGGCCGGTAGCAGGTTCTGAAAAGGTTTGGGCATTGGCGAAGACGACGCCGCCGAGCAGGCCATTGGGAATGAGGCGGAAGCGGTATTCGGATTCGAGATAAAGCATGTTCTTGCTGCGGTACCGGCCCTGGATATATCCGCGGGCGGTGTTGCTGTAGGCGTCCCAGCCGGTGCTGGGCAAAAGCAGGAAGGGCGGGTTGCCACCACCGACCGTCAGCCAGTCGTAACTCCATAAAGCCACGACATTATGCGTGGAGCCTGGGAATTTGATGTATTCGCGGGCATCGAAAAGCAGCGATTGCCAGTTGGCGTCGCTTCCCAGCCAGGTAAAATTGGGCCGATAGGCAACGCTGAAATAAGTACCTTTTTCGGGGTTGATGGGATTGCGGCGGTTGTCGAACAGGAAATGCAGGGAAATGCCCGCGGCCTTCTCCGTCTTTGAGAGGCCATAGCGTTGAAAATCCGTGTTTCCCGGTGGCGGATCGATCTCGTGGATGTTCCAGAAGTAATCGAAATCATACCCCAGGCCTACATAGAGATCTTTGGCGACTGTCCGGAGGATAGCCTGATGCAGCCGCAGGTACCCGTAGTCGATGTTATAACCGCTGTCGGAGCTGGTGTTGCCGCCCAGCCCGTATGTCAGGGAGGGATAGAGGAGATAGCGCCAGTCCGTTTGAATATTGTATTTATTTCCGCGGGTCCAGATGTTTGCCTGGATGGGCAGGATGATCTGCTGGTACTGGGAATAGGTGATGCTGGTAAGGACGTCGGACAGATTAGCCTGGGTATGTTCGCTGGTATAGAAGGCGAAATTGGAGCTCAACACGCCTGCGAACCCGGTCTGAAGGGTATAGCCGGCTACCGGCAGGGCCGAAATATGGACTGTTCCGACCTTTCCCGGTATGGTGTCTTTGCGGGTTGATCTATGTCCTTTCAGAAAGCTGCGGCCGACATCCACGAGGTCGACCTGCTTATCGGCATTTTGCGCGTTCACATGCAGGAACAGCAATATACTCAGGCCTGAGAAAGCTATTTTTACTAGGTTGTTCAACAATGGCGGTTGTTCGAAAATGTGCTGGTCTTTGACTATAGGTAGCTGGGGAAGTTTAGGGGCGGCAGGATTAATTACAACATTACGGCATTTTATGATAAAAGTTGCTTTGGAACGATCTCTATATAATCATTTAACTTATGGAGCTCGAGGATAGTGGTCCTGCCGTCCTCGCTTTCCCGGTACATGGGCACGAATTTGCCGTTGAACCTGATCTCATGGTAAGTGTAAGAGGTTCGCTGCTGTACGACATTGGAGTATACGTCGTCGAATCCGCGGATCAGCACATATAGCTCGACGTCAGAAGCGATCATATCTTCGGGCGTGAATCCGAGGAAGGGGCTTTGGTCGTCGATAGGATGCACCACGGTCCAGTTCATGGGCAGGCTTTCGACCTTGCTGCGCTCGAGGTTGAGGTCATAGTACCGGTATTCGGCGTTGCCGTCCATCTGTACTTTGAGGCCGATGTTGACGCGGATCTGGACATCGGTAAGGGTATGGTTATCCTTGTATGGAGCGAACCGGAACATGAGCGCGGTCCCGTCTTTGTAAGGGCTGATCAATGCAAAATCGCTGAAGACGAGAAATGATTTCGGACGCGCGAACCGGCCGAAGATGAGACCGGTAGCGAGTGCAAAGGAGAGGAAACCGCTCATGGCTTCGATGGCGGCTACGAGATTGGCGCCGTCGCCCACCGGGTTTACCCGGCCATAGCCGACAGTGGTAAATGTTTCGGTACTGAAGAAGAAGGCCTCTTTGAATTTGCCCCGGAACGTGGTGGCGATGACGCCCTGCAACTGGTCGATCCCCACGGCAAGATAGATAAACGAATAGACGAGGTTGATCATGAAATAGAACAGCAAGATCAGGCAGATGAATTTCCACCGCGGCATGGTGAGCATGCTGTGGTAGATGCTGAAGCGGTTCACGGAAGACATGCCTTCTTTGCGGAGATTGAAGGTGCCATCGCGATTGATGAACCGGCCGCCGTAGCTGGCGGCGTTGATGCCGAAACCGGTGTCGTTATTGGTTTTTAGTCGTGGGTCAATTCTCCTGTTACTAAGCGCCATTGGTGCTTTTATTTGGTTGTGAGTGCTGCATGCAGTATCTCCACGGGATGCAGCGCTTTTCTCTGGGCGCCGTCTTTGATCTGATGCCGGCAGCTGGTGCCCGGCGCCGCGATGATGACGTCCGCATTTTGCTTACGTACGGTGGGCAGCAGGACTAGCTCGCCGATCTGCTGGGAGATGTCGTAGTGCTCCTTTTCGTAACCGAAGGAACCGGCCATGCCGCAGCAACCCGACGGGATGGTCTTTACGGTATAGTTTTTTGGCAGGGACAGCAGCTTGACGCTACCCGCGACGGACATTAGGGCCTTCTGCTGGCAGTGGCCGTGTAGAACTATCTCGCGTTTTTCCGTGGTGAACTGTTCGGCGCGGATATTGCCGCGGTCGATCTCGCCGGCGAGGAAATCGTCGATGAAGAAGCTGTTTTTGGCGAGTTGTTTTGCGCTGTCCAGCAGCTCGTCGTCGGCGAGGTCGGGATATTCGTCGCGGAAGGTCAGGATGGCCGAGGGTTCGACGCCTACCAGCGGCGTGTCTTCGGTGACGAGGGATTTGAGGGCGCGGATGTTTTTATTGACGATCTTCTTTGCCTCGCGGACGAGGCCTTTGGAAAGCCAGGTGCGGCCGCTTTCTTCGTGGGCCGGGATGATGACCTCGTAGCCGAGGGCTTCGAGCAGTTCGATGGCTTTGATGCCTATTTCGACGTCGTTGTAGTTGGTGAATTCATCGCAGAAGAGGTAGACCTTGCGGGGGCGCGCGGTTTTCGGCAGCGCCTTTTCGGGGGCCGTGGTTTGGGGGCGGTTTTTTTCGCGGCGTTCCCACCAGCGGCGGAGGGTTGTTTTGTGCAGCTTCGGCATCGAGCGTTTTGGCGCGAAGCCGACGATTTTTTTTACGATGGGCAGCCCGACAAAGAAATTATAGATGCCGGGGGCGATGGAACCGAGCCGGGCGCTTTGGGTGAAATTTGCGATCATCCGGCTGCGCATGGGGACGCCGTTGGCATCGTAATAGTGTTGCAGGAATTCGGCCTTGAGCTTGGCGACGTCGACATTGGAAGGACACTCGGATTTACAGCCTTTGCAGCTGATGCAGAGGTCCATGACATCGTAGATCTCTTTATGGTTATAGCGATTCGGGCCTTTGCTGCGGGTCAGGAACTCGCGGAGGATGTTGGCGCGGGCCCGGGTGGTGTCTTTTTCGTTTCGGGTGGCCATGAACGAGGGACACATGGTCCCGCCGGACAGATGGGTCTTACGGCAGTCACCGCTACCATTGCATTGTTCGGCATGTTGAAGGATGTCCTGGTCGTGGAACCGGAAGAGGGTAGGAAAGGACGGGGTGGTCTGGCCCGGCGTATACCGGAGATGGGTATTCATCGGCGGGGTATCCACGATCTTGCCGGGATTGAAGATATGGCCCGGGTCCCAGGTGGCTTTGATCTCTTTGAACAGGGCATAGTTGTGCTCACCGACCATCTGCGGGATGAACTCGCCGCGAAGCCGGCCGTCGCCGTGTTCACCGCT
>DASZOW010000503.1:0-6865 GCA_035550615.1 Puia sp. | reverse complement strand
TAAGCGGAAGGCGGTGCAAAATGCATATTTATGAATGAGAATACAACGGCCTTCGAGCGGCTTGTCGGGATAATGGACGATCTGCGCGAGAAATGTCCGTGGGACAAGAAACAGACGATCCAGACCCTCCGGCCGTTGACGATCGAGGAGACATATGAGTTGGCCGACGCTATTACCGACAGCGACTGGAAGGGGATCCGTGAGGAATTGGGGGATCTGCTGCTGCATATTGTATTCTATGCCCGCATCGGCAAGGAACAGGGGCAGTTCACCCTGGACCAGGTCATCGACGGCATCTGCGATAAACTTATCTCCCGCCATCCGCATATCTATGGCGACACAAGCAGTCAGCCTGGGTTGGTCACTGTTTCCAACGAGGAGGATGTAAAGCGGAATTGGGAGCAGCTCAAGCTCCGGGAGGGTAAAAAGTCCGTGCTCAGCGGGGTGCCCGTATCGTTACCGGCTACGGTCAAGGCGACCAGGCTGCAGGAAAAGGCGGGAAAAGTGGGCTTTGAATGGGATGAGACAGGCCAGGTCTGGGAAAAGGTCAGGGAAGAGATGAAAGAGCTGCAGGAGGCCGTCGCGCTCGGTGATCCCGATAAAATAGAAGAGGAATTCGGCGATCTGAGCTTTTCTTTGATCAATTATGCACGATTTTTGCATATAGACGCGGAGAATTCCCTGGAAAGGACAAACAAAAAGTTCATCAGCCGGTTCACCCGGATGGAAGAAGAGGCCCGATCCCAGGGCAGGCGCCTCGCCGACATGACCCTGGCGGAAATGGATGAGCTATGGAATGCCGCCAAGATGCAGGATGCGGCTCGTCAGCAGGACAAGACTTAGGCTGGACGCGGGCGCGTCCGGCACACACAAAGAGCAAAAATAACTTACCGGATTGAAGTCTTTTTTTATCGATATTTTCCGCAGGAACATCTACCTATTACTTGCCGCTTTTGTGCTGTTCATCAGCGGATATTTCCTCAATCTCTATTTCAGCAGCGATGCTTCGGTGGGGGTGCTGCGCAACTCGATCCAATCCTTTTTAAAAGGCAGGCAGCAGGATTTCACCCGGGTGACCGGGGACACCGCCTTCCTGCACCGGCTTGCCAGCCAACGTTATTCCGGGGCCGACCTGGAACGGGTAACCGATAAGAAATATGCCATTTTTCTTTATACGGCTGATTCGGCGGGTAATCCGGCGCTCCGCTTTTGGAGCGATCAGCGGTCCCTACCCACTCCGGCCATCCTGGATGGCCCCCGCAGCACCGGTTTTGTCCAGCTGAGCAATGGGCAGTATGACTATATCCGCCAGGCCATTCCCACGGATACGGGCCGAGCGCTGCTGGCCGTCGCTCTGATCCCCATCCGCTGGCAGTATTATATTTCCAATCCCAATCTTAAGCCTGAGTTCGTGGATCATCCTTCTGCGGAAGCCAGGGTCCAGATCGTTTCCAATCCAACCCAGTTCCCTGTCCGCGATTACCGGGGAGAGACCCTGTTCTATCTGCAGACCAAACCGGGTTATCATGCGCCTGCGCACAACTGGCCCATTCCCTTTCTTATCCTGCTCGGGACATTGCTGCTGCTTATCATCACCCATAATATTGCGCATTCTATCCGGGAAACCTGGGGGGCGGCCTGGGGCATCAGCTTTCTGATCGTCTTTATCTTCGTTTTGCGCATCGTTACCTATATCTCCCCTTCTATCCTGAATCTGCGGCAGTTCGAGCTTTTCGATCCGACGATCTATGGCTCGAGCGTTGTCCTCAGCTCGCTGGGCGATCTTGTCATCAATGCTTTCCTGTTTTGCTGGATGATCCTGTTCATCCGGCGGGAGCTCAGCGACTATACGATCCCGCAAAGTGTGCATCGCTGGAAGAACTGGTGCTGGATCGTCGTGGGACTTACGCTACTGGTGGTGACCACGTTTGAATTTGCCAATATCGTCCAGTCGCTTGTTACCGACGCCAAGATCTCGTTCAACGTCACGAATTTCTTCAGCCTGCTGGACAACTACAGCTTTGTTGGTTTTATTGCGCTGGCCGCGCTGGCGCTGGGGTACTTTTTTCTATCCCAGGTCCTCTTTCAGCTGATCGGTTTCCTGATCCGCTCCCTTTCCATCGTCCTCTACATCCTGACTGCGACCATCGGGCTGCTGCTGCTGACCTTTATCCGGAACTATGATACGGTGGAGCTGGATATCTTTGTGCTTGCCTGGCTGCTCGCTTATGTGTGGCTGATGCAGCGCCGGATCTTTTTCGATCTGCGGTTCCGGCTCAATGTCTCCGAGGTCCTGTTCTGGCTGTTCATCTTTTCCACTTCGATCTCGGCCGTCATCCTGTTCGAGAACCGGAAGGCTGAAGAAGAAAACCGCCGGAGGACGGCTGAGCGGCTGGCTGACCAGGCCGATCCTACCAGCCAGAAGATGCTAAGCATCGTCTTCAGCTATGTCGACAACGATTTCCTGTCGCTGAACTTTTCCCGGTTCAAGGACCCCGTGTCCAATGCCGAGATCAAGGACAGTATGGCGAGCCGGAATTTTTCGTTCTACTCGACCCGGTTCGATACCCGTATTTATACGTATGATGGCGATGAGAAGCCATTATTCAACGACCCGCCGCTTTCTTATGACACCTTGAATACCATTTTTACGGTGGCGGGGAAGAACACCGATATTTCCGATCTGAAATATTTTCCCCGGTCATTCGACAAGTATACGTATATCTATCGCAAATCCCTGCGGAACGATACGACGGGCAAGATGACCGGCTATCTCTTTATCCTGGCCGAACCCAAGGAAAACAAGGGTAATGATGCGCTGGTGCCCGAGCTGTTCCACCAGAAGACCGCCGATCTGCCGGAGTATTATGCGATCTATAACAAGCGGGAGCTCGTCAGGGACAATAGCGACTATCCATTTTCGACCCATCTGACGGACGCACAGATCCCGGCGGGAGATTTTGTCCATGTCAAAAAAGACGGGTATGACGAGCTCTGGCACCGCATTTCCGATGACGATTTTGTCGTAGTCGCCAAAAGAGACAATTCAGGGATCGAGGATATCACCCTTTTTGCGTATCTGTTTAGCGCTTTTCTCTTTCTTGTGGCCCTTTTCCGGCTGGCGGCGCTGCTGATCTGGTCGCGGCTGCACTGGAGCAATATCCGGACGTACTGGCAGATGAATATCCGCTCGCAGATCCATACCACGATCATCTTTATCAGCCTGTTCTCCTTTGTGGTCATCGGCGTTGCGACTATCATCTTTTTTATCAACCGGTACAACCGGAGTAACCAGGACCGGCTTAGCCAGTCCATGAAGGTGATGTTAAGCGAGGTGCAAAGCAAGATGTCAGCCGAGAGCAGCAATGGCGATCCCGGGCAGTTGTATTACCAGGGAAGCCGGGCGGAGCTGCAGAAGCTGATCCAGGATATTGCCCAGGTGCATAGCACGTTCATCAACATCTATGACCTCGATGGGAATCTCCAGGTCTCATCCGATCTCTTTGTATACAACAAAGGCATCCTGAGCAAAAAGATGCATCCCCTGGCGTATTACAATCTGCATGAGCTGAGGGCTGTTCAATTCACCAATAAGGAGCAGGTTGGGGGTGTGCCCTATGTCAGCGTTTACCGGCCGCTGCGCGATAATGACGGGAATGCCTATGCTTATCTCAACATCCCCAGCTTTACGACCCAGGACGAGCTCAAGGAAGAAATTTCCAACTTTCTTGTGACCATCATCAATCTGAATGCCTTTATCTTCCTGATAGCCGGTACTATTGCGTTGTTCCTGACGAACCGGATCACGATCTCCTTTACCCTGATCTCGCGAAAGATGCAGGATGTGCATCTCGGTAAGACGAATGAGGTCATCGAGTGGACGCGGAACGATGAGATCGGCGGGCTGGTGAAGGAGTACAATAAGATGGTACGGAAACTGGAAGAGAGTGCGGTGGCGCTGGCCAAGAGCGAGCGGGAGGGGGCGTGGCGGGAGATGGCCCGGCAGGTGGCGCATGAGATCAAGAATCCGCTGACCCCGATGAAGTTGAGTATCCAGTATCTGCAGAAGGCGATCGACAATAATTCCAACAATGTCAAGGAGATGGCCGGAAGCGTGGCCAAGACGTTGGTGGAGCAGATCGATCATCTGTCCAAGATCGCGTCCGATTTCTCCCAGTTTGCCAATATCGGCAATCCCAAGAGCGAGGTCTTCGATCTGCATGAGGTCCTGTATTCGTTGGTATCGTTATATGAGACCACGGAAAATCTGCTGTTCAAATGGGTGCCGGTGCATCAGAAGATCATGATCTTTGCCGATAAGACGCAGCTCAACAGATTGTTCACCAATCTGCTTCAGAATGCCCTCGAGGCTTGTGTCAATAATCCCCGGCGTGTGATCAGTGTCAGCGAGGAGCTCAGGGAGGACACTATCGTCGTCAAGGTTGCCGACAATGGCGAGGGGATTCCGCTCGAGATGCAGTCGAAGATCTTTATCCCGAATTTTACGACAAAGTCTTCCGGTACCGGGCTTGGGCTTGCCATGAGCAAGACGATCGTCGAGCAGGCCAAGGGGACGATCTGGTTCAATACGGTGGAAGGGGAGGGGACGACGTTTTATGTAGAGTTGCCGCTGTTGCGGGCGTCTTAGATGCCCCTGGCCTTTTTTCGTTCCGCCAGGTAGGAGCGAAACGCATTCAGCCCAAAGCTGCTCAGGTTATCCGCCGGTGTTACCCCTGCTTTTTGTGCCGCGAGCACGCCATAACGGATATCGTTAAAGCCGCCGATCGTATGAGCGTCGGGGTCTATGGAAATCAGGGCGCCCTGGTCCAGGGCATAAGCGATCCACCGCCAGTCCATGTCGAGGCGGCGTGGGTGGGCGTTGAGCTCGATGACCACCTTGTTTTGTACACAGGCGTCGATGATCCGTTTATGATCTACCGGGTAACCCGGCCGGCTGAGGAGAAGGCGTCCGGTAAGATGGCCGAGGATCGTCGTGTAAGGGTTCCCGATGGCTTTGAGCAGTCTGCCCATGGCCTTTTCTTCGGACATTTTGAGGTTGCTGTGGACGCTGGCGATCACCAGGTCAAAGGTGCTTAGGATATCGTTGGTATAATCCAGGGCGCCGTCGTTCAGGATATCGCATTCGATGCTTTTGAAGATGGTGAAGGGCGCCAGTTTCCGGTTCAGCTCCTCGATCTGCGCATGTTGTTCGCGGATGCGGTCTTCTTTGAGTCCGTTGGCGTAGAAGGCGCTTTTGCTGTGGTCGCTGATCACCAGGTATTCGTAGCCCTTTTGGATACAGGCCGCGGCCATTTCTTCGAGCGTATTGGAGCCATCGCTCCAATGGCTGTGGCTATGGATGACGGCTTTAACGTCTTGCGGCTGGATGATCTGTTTGGTGGCTGTATGGCGGTGGTTTTCGGCCGGTAGGATCTGTTCCCGCCGGAAGGGTTGGATATAAGGCAGTCCGACGGTTTCGAACAGTGCCTGTTCGTCGGGATAGTCGTTGTTTTCGCTCCATCCCGGCTGTTCTTTGACGAATTCGAGGAATTCGCCGCTGCAGCTGGTCTCGAAAACCGTGCGTACAAAGTCTTCCGGTTTGGTATAAACTATATCGATGATCACGCCTTCCTCCAATTGCAGCGAGCGCCAGAAATCGTCGACTGCCGCTGGTTGGGCGGTGGTGACCCATTGGAGGCGGGTTACGATCTCGAGCTGTCGCCGGAAATCGCCGGTGAGGGCCCATTTCTGTGTGGGGAAATTCTTTTTCAGCTGGCCGTCCAGGTGTAGGGCGTATGCTTCTACATCGGCCCAGAGGAGGCTGCCCTGGTGTTTCAGCCGGAATTCGATGGCATCGCGAACGTTCTGCTGGGTTTTTTCGCCGAATCCTTTGAAGAGGAGAAGCCGGTTCTCCTGGCAGGCGTATAGGAGTTCGCCGATCGATTCGATCTCCATGTCTTTCCAGATGGTGGCGATCTTTTTTGGGCCGAGGCCTTTGATGTGGAGCATTTCGATGACGCCGGGTGGGGTTCTGTGGATGTATTCCTGGAGCAGGCGGAGTTCGCCGGTTTGCTGGATCTCCTGTATCTTTTTGCCGATGGCGTCGCCGATGCCTTTGATGGCGGTGATCTTTTCCAGGGGGAGGCCGTCGAGGGAGGGTAATTTTTCGAGGGTGAAGGCGGCGACGGAGTAGGATTTGGTCTTAAAGGAGTTTTCGCCGTGGATATCCATGAGTTTGGCCAGGAGGGTGAACTGACCGGCTATATAGTCGTTGTCGATTGTCATGGGCCTAAGGTACGTTGGTGGGGGGAAAAAGAAAAGTCCCGGACTAGTCCGGGCAGGGCGGGTCGGAGGTCCGCCGGCCGAAGGCCAGACAAAAAGAAAAGTCCCGGACTAGTCCGGGACTTCGATATGTTCTGCTTAAAGGAAGAACTATTTCTTCTTTGCAGCTTTCTTAGCGGCTTTCTTTTTAGGAGCAGCTTTCTTTTTGGGAGCGGCTTTTTTCTTAGCGGCTTTTTTTGCAGTTGCCATTTTTTTTGAATTTAAATTGGTTAGTAAAACAATTTACACCCATAAAAATAGAAACTTCTTTGGAAGTTCCAAAAAAAATTTTTGAAAAATCCAAAAAATTTTTTAAGCGCCTGCTTCAACTGCCAAGAGCCGATGTACCGGCTCAAAGGAAAGTTCGACATCATAGCACGCTAACGAAGGTCTTATCTCCTTTTCCTTTTCTGAATTCAACCAGACCATCGGAGAGAGCGAACAGCGTATAGTCTTTGCCAAGACCTACATTTTTGCCGGCGTGGTATTGAGTGCCGCGCTGACGAACGATGATATTACCAGCGATTGCCGGCTGCCCGCCATA
>DASZOW010000502.1:0-12454 GCA_035550615.1 Puia sp. | reverse complement strand
ATTCGGCAGTCACGGTTTGCATAACGGCAATGTAAGCAAAATTCGAAAGTGAACAGCATTTGTATCGAAAGCGGACAGCCGCGTGTCTTCGATGTCTGTAACTAATTGATTTGTACTGTTGTCAAAACCCGGCATTTTCTTGGTAGCCCTTCCGCCAAACCCGCATCATGCTGACAAACTACTGGAAGACGGCCGTCCGGTTCCTGCTCAAGAACAAGACCTTCAGTCTGGTAAACATCATCGGTCTCGCGGCCGGGACGCTTTGCTGTCTCTATATCCTGCTGTATGTCGCCGATCAATATAGCTACGACAAGCATTTCAAAGACGCCGGGGATATTTACCGGCTGACGACCACGATCGCGTCTCCGGGCGACAAACATGCGGTCAGCGGCGCCAGCTCACCGCCCATCGCGCCCGCCATGAAAAAGGATTTTCCACAGGTCCTCGAATTTACGCGGTTCGTAGGCACCACGGGATTCGGCGTCAAACAGCACCTGCTGACCTATCGGAACAACTCCTTTTATGAAGACGATGCCGCCTATGTGGATTCTACCTTTTTCGATGTCTTCAATTTTCATTTTGTCGATGGGGACGCCCGCACGGCGCTCGAAGCGCCTTATACCGTGGTATTGTTGAAACCGGTGGCGGATAAATTATTCGGCGCTGCGGACCCCATAGGGAAGGTCATCAATATCGACGACAATTTCGACAAACACGATTTTACCGTTACCGGCATAGTGGATGAAAGCCTCGGCAAATCGCATCTTCATGCGAATATCTTTATGTCCATGCATAGCGGCGGGATGGGCGGCTATACCTATACCAACAACTCCTGGGCAGGGAACAACTATGCCTGGTCTTATGTCAAAGTGCGGCCGCATACCGACGTGGCCGCGCTGGAAAGACAGCTTCCGGCATTTTTAGAAAGATATGGCGGACAGCAGCTGAAGGCGCTTGGCATGCAGAAGGAGATCCATCTTCAGCCTCTCGGGTCCATTCATACGACCGCAGGATACGAACACGACAACCCGGTGAGCAGCACATTCCTCTCGCTGCTATTGCTGATCGCCATGCTGATACAGGTCATCGCCTGTGTGAATTTCATGAACCTGTCGACCGCCCGGGCTTCCCAACGGGCCAGGGAGGTGGGTGTCCGCAAGGTCATCGGCGCGGGGAAAAGCGATCTGTTACGCCAATTCCTGGGCGAAAGCCTCCTGATGTCGCTGCTGGCCGTCGCCATCGCCTTGCCGCTGCTGGTCCTTTTATTGCCCTATCTTAACCGGATCACCCAGTCGGATATCGGTCTGTCCTTCTTCTCGGATTACCGGGTCTGGCTGATGCTGGCCGGTCTCGTGCTGACCACGGGACTGGTAGCGGGCAGCTATCCTGCTTTTTATCTGTCCGCATTCCAGGCGATCAAGGTGATCAAAGGCAATTTTACCAACCAGGTGTCGGCTGCCGGCATCCGCCGGGGACTGGTCGTATTCCAGTTCGTTCTCTCTATTACGCTGATCACGGGCATCATCGTGATCTATGCGCAGCTCAATTATGTAAAAAACAAGGACCTGGGATTCAACAAGGACCAGACGCTGATCTTCTCCTTTTATACCGGTGATGTAAAAGCGCAGGTTCCGGCCTTCGCCGATGACTTGCGCAGGCTGGCAGAGGTCAAGACGGTCAGCAACGCCAATAATTATCTTTCCCGGTCCGTGCCCAACGACTGGTCTTATCATCTGGCGGGCGGGAACGCAACGACCGCCATCGACACAAAACAGATCTATAGCGACGAATTCTTTGTCCGGGCCAATGGCATCCATATCATACGCGGCAGGGACTTTCATCGGAAGGACTCCGGCAAGGTGCTGATCAACGAAACGCTGGCCGGAAAACTGCAGCTGCCGGTGGATAAAGCGCCCGGCGCCTTACTCTATCCATTGTCCGATGGAGGCGATTCCGTTGCCCCGTATACCGTCGTCGGGGTCATGAAGGATTTCAACTATAATTCGCTGCGTGACGAAGTGAAGCCGTTCATGCTCGTTTACAATACGAAACGCGACGATCTGAGCCACCTCACCGTCAACACGAGCAGCCGCGATTATAAGGGCCTGCTGGCGCAGATACAGATACTTTGGAACAAACATTTTGCCGGCGTTCCTTTTGAATATTCCTTTCTCGACGAACATGTGAATAGCCAGTATGCTACCGAGTCGACCTTGTCCCGGATCATCAATTCGTTTACGCTCATGGCCGTGCTCATCTCCTGTCTGGGACTTTTTGGCCTGGCGGCCTTCAGCGCCGAGCAGCGTAACAAGGAGATCGGCATCCGGAAGGTTTTGGGGGCCAGTGTCAGCAGTATCGTCCGTCTGCTTTCCCGGGAATTTGTCTGGCTGGTCGGTTTTTCGCTGGTCCTGGCCATACCCATCGCCTGGTGGGCAATGAACAAATGGCTGCAGGGCTTCGCCTACCGCGTTCCGCTAAGCTGGTGGATGTTCGTCCTTGCGGGCGGGCTGGCTGTCCTCATCGCCTTGCTAACCGTGAGTTTCCAGGCCATCCGCGCGGCGATAGCCAATCCGATAAGAGCGTTGCGGTCGGAATAAAAACACAGCCGTCAATAATAAGGAAGAATGGCGCTATACGGATTCGCACCTGTTCCCGTCCAGCTTAGCTGGTAAAAATAAGTATTGCCGGCGGATGGGCACCCCGCAGCCTTGCCCGTGCTATCCAGGCCAAAAAGCATCGATGTCGTTCCGGACGGATTGGTCAGCAGGGCCTGTCCGCCCGTTACCTGGAAATCGCATGCCTGCGTCATCACCAGCGGGGTATTGGTGGAAGTGATAAAGCTGTTCCCATAACGCGTGCCGCCGAATTCGGTGACATGCGCGACGCCACCGGCCGAGTCCATGCCGGTCGTCGAAACCACGAGTCCATTGTTGTATGTATACGTCCGCAGCCGGGACACCTGCCAGGTGGCGACGGAAGCGTCGGAATAGGTGATGCCGATATTGACACCGATGATGCTGTGGACGATCGAACTTGCCGCACCGGACGACAGACTGGCGAGACTGCCGCCGCTGACATTCGTAAGATAGAACGGCCCTTTGATATAGACGATGGCGCTGTCCTTGTAACGCGCAAAGGCCACGTTGACAAAATTTACGCCCACGGTGGTGTTGGCGGTGCTCCAGACGGTGCCGGGATTGAAATAGATGTTTACCGTACCGAGACGATAGCGGCTGTTGTCGCAGGAGTTGCCGGCATAGTTGATCGCGATCACATTCGGGGTATCGGCGACGTCGACCGTGACCATGGCGCCGCATACCGGGGTCTGCACGGTATCCACGGGCCCTCCGGCTACGGTAACGCCATGGCGAACCACCGGTCTGGATCGAGCCCCGATGATCGTGCTCTCGCTGGTCATCACCGTATTGATGTCGTTGAACACGGCATCCAGCTCGCTGGTGATCCGCACCTGGTCATTGCCCTGCACGTTCACGGCGCTATCGACTTGCGCTTGCTCATTGCCGGCGAAAACGCTGTTCTTTTTACACGCGCACAGGACACTGGCGAGGACAACAACGATGGTAAGATAACTGCCGGGCTTCCAATTCATGGCGTAAAAATAATGATAAAAAAAAGAACGGCCCGCATGGGCCGTTCTTACTATTCCTTGCTATTTTGTTAATAAGGTAGAATATACGTATACGTCTTACCGCCCGTTCCGGCCCATACAAGCTCGAAATAATAGAAGCTGCCGGCGATCGGACATCCCGTAGGCTTGCCCGTAGCATCCAGACCGAAGCTAAGCGTCAGCACACCGGCCGAATTGGTCAGGATATAGGTCCCCGCAGTTACCTGCCACGAACAGCTGGACATCACCACCAGCGGCTCGGGGATCTGCGCCGTAAAAGTATTGCCATAACGGTTGCTGCCCCATTCCGAAATCCCCTGGATGCTGCCGCTCGTATGCGTGCCGCTTTCCGTGATCACGAGCCCATTGTTATAGGAAAAGACCCGCTGACGGGCAAAGTTCCAGGTCCGCTGCGAACCGTCGTCGAAGGTGATCGACATATTGCTGCTGGTGATCGTATGCGTGATCGGCGTAGCGCTATTGGAGGTCAGGCTGAGCAGGCTGCCGCCGCTGACATTCGTATAGGTATGCGTACCGTTGAAGCTGATGCTCTTCTGATCGAAAAGCCGCGTGATCTTGAGATTGTTGAATTGAACGGTGACCTGGTCGCCGGCGGTGGTCCAATGGCTGCCGGCCTGCCACGAGATCACGATGTTACCCGTACGGCTGCGCAGACTGTCCGGCGTTTTTCCATTATACGTGATCGTTATGGTATGAGGATTGTCTACCGTGTCGAGCGTGACCAGGGCATTGCAGATCAACTTGCCCTTGAGCGTATCCTGGTGACCGCCATCGACGGCGACCCCATAACGGACGACACGCCCCACGCTGCTGCCGGTGATCGTAGCCTGGTTGGACATGGCCGTATTCACATCGTCGAAAGCTGCATCCGTCTCGGTAGATACGCGGGCCTCGTCATCCGCCTGCGTTTGAAGATCGGCGTTGGAAGTACCGTTGTTATTATCGCTGCTGCTCTTCTTACAGGCAGTGAACATAAAACCCGTAAGGGCAGCGGCAAACAAAAGTCGATGGAGGTTCTTCGTTTTCATAAAATTTGAATTATAGTTCCTCTAACGAAACAACAGTTATATTATTTTTTCCCGCATATAAGAAAGACGTTTTTTTTTCGTTAATGTTCCGTGCTTCTTTCCTTAAACCCTGAATACTAATGCGTTTCTTTTCGATCGTATTCCTTACCCTCTCTTTTCTTTCTGCACGGACCCTGGCTCAATCTTCCTGTAAACGCTCCTCGGCGTTATTTAAATTCGATCCTCATATCCATCCGCGTAATTTTACCGAGAAGCTCGGCAATCATCCTCAATTTCCTTTTTTGCAACACGAGAACGGCGTGACGACCCGCGCGTTATTCATCCGGGCAGTCAGGAATGCGGACAACCGGAAAAAGTACAGGATGGAGTTCGATGCCTTCAACCGGCTGCTCAAAGACATCGGGTTCGTCCATGGGTATAAGGATGTCAGGTCTGCCAATGTCGAAAATCTTTTTATCAACCCCGGCGCCATCGGCAATCTGGGTTTTTTCAATAAGGAGAACGGTTATATATACGTCAGGCTGAACCCGGCAGGAGAAGGTGACGACGGTGTCGCGGCGTGGAAGATCACCGGTCCGGGCGGTTGCTATTTCTATATCCTGCATACCTGCGGGAACGCGTTCTTCGCCAACGATCCGGCCGGGGGCGGCCCGGGATGTTGCAGGGAGATCGGTGTCCGGGTGACGACGGATACACTGAACACAGCCGCTGCGCACAACCGGCCCTTCCATCTCGTGGTCCGGTTCTACCAGGGCGTCATCGGCGCCCATCACTCACCATCCTCCGCCGCCGGCCGGAAAAAAGGCGCGCTGGATACGGTCTACCGCCTTATGCGGAGCATCGATACGACCACCCTGATGAAAGACAACGCCGGCCGCCCGGGGAACGTTTATGGAAAACCATGGTCCGATCGCTGGGTCCTTTGTAAGGATACCTTGTTGGAACTGCATATCCCCTTATCGATCGACACGGCCGGGAACAAGCTGGAATATAGGCATTCGGATACGTCGTATATCCGGCTGGGGGGTCGGGATAACGACGACTGCCGCAAAAAATGGGAGATCGATGCGTCGGGCGGCGGTTCTTTTAATTCCATCCCGCGTTTTGACAATACCGCGCAGCATAGCCGTACCGACGGTGCCCGGCCTTTTGCCGGACTGGCCATCTCCCACCTCTTCAACCATTGGTTCCAGGCGGGGATAGAAGCGGCTTATATTACGCTGTCCTACCAGGATGATATCGCCTATCCGGGTTCGGCGCCCAATACGTATAATACGGTCTATCCGGGCAAACCGATCATCCCCGTACAGCTCTTCGGTCGCGCCACCATCGGCGGCCCCCGCGGCTGGCAGGCCAATGTCTCGCTTTCCGCCGGTTATAGCTTTGTATCCGGCAGCCGGATCGTCAACAGCGGCGCCACGCTGACGGCAAAACCGGCTACCAAAGGCGGACTGACCGCCGGCGGCGGCATGAGCATCGCCTATTTCTTCAGCTGCAAATTCGGACTGGCCCTGAACGTCAGCGGACAATATTTCAATAACAAGGCTTCGACCGGGAATTATCATCTCGTGGCCCTGCCCATCGGTTTAGGCATCCGGTATAGATTGTAGCGCTACACCCCCGGGGTCTGGTCACGCACAATCTTCCGCTGAATTCGGCGAGCTCTACCGGCGGGTCCCGGCCCTGCTGACGCCGTTTATTTCAATATCTGGTTAAGATTCGATTTATAAGATCCGCTCACCGGGATCTCGGTATTGCCGATACATACGAGGTCGCGTTTTATCGTGGTGATCTTCGACACCGCTACAAGAAAAGATTTGTGGATACGGATAAAGGCCGGCGGCGGTAGCCGTTCCTCCATGGCTTTTAGCGTCATGCGCGTAAGCACCGGCCGCACCGCGCCGGCGAGATAGATCTTGATATAGTCCTTGACCCCTTCGATATACAGGATATCGGTGACGACGATCTTCACCAACGCATATTCTACATTGACAAAAAAATCCTGCGGTTCTGCGGCCGCCGGCGTCTTTTCCGCCTGCTGCTGTTGCAGACGGAACAGCTCATGCGCACGGTTACATGCACGCAGAAAACGTTCAAACGGGAATGGCTTCAGCAGATAGTCGACCACATGCAGATCGAACCCCTCCAGCGCATACTGCTGATAGGCAGTGACGAGGATGACCAGCGGAGGATTCTTCAAGGCCTGGAGAAACTGCAGGCCATTGACCCTGGGCATCTGGATATCCAGGAACAGGAGATCTACCGGCGTGGTCTGCAAAGCCTCTGTGGCTTCCAGGGCATTCTTGCAGCTCCTGACCCATTGCAAAAATGGGATCTGCCGGATATTGTCTTCCAGTAGCTCCCGAACAAGAGCTTCATCATCCACGATCATACAGCGCATCATATCAATTTCAAAGTTAAGTGAATGTGGAATAGGTCGTCCTGGTTGCGGATCGTCAGGGTATGATGGTCCGGGTAAAGCAGTTTGAGCCGGGTAACGACGTTGTTGAGCCCCAGACCGCTGTTCCCATCTTTATCGACCTGGGGACCGGGATCGAAAACAGTATTCCGGACCTCGAATTGCATCCATTCCTGGTCCACCGATAGCCGGATATCGATCCTGGGCTCGCCGGTATGGCCGACTCCATGTTTAAAGGCATTTTCCACAAAGGGTATCAGCAGCATCGGCTCGATGACAAGACTCCGTTCGGGGTCGCCGGCCCCGATGTGCGTGGCAATGGCGATATCGTTGCCGAAACGCAGCTTCTGCAGCTCGATATAGCTGTTGAGATAGTCGATCTCGGTGCCCAGCGTCACCTTTTTCCCTTGCGTATCGTATAGCATATAGCGCATGAGATCGGCAAGCCTGATCAGCGCCGGCTCGAGTCGATCGGACCGTTTCCGCGCCAGCGATACCAGGTTGGTCAGTACGTTGAAAAGGAAGTGCGGGCTGATCTGCGAGCGGAGGAACTTGAGTTCGGTCGCCAACTGGGCCGCCTGTCTTTCTTTCTGCTCGCGTTCGAACCGGATCCTGTCCAGGATGATGCGATAGATACAGCTGATGACGAAGGTGCCGACCGCCGGCATGAGCAGGAACCTGGTGCTGGCGAACTCTTTTTGGATCGTTGGAAAAAAGATGCGCTGGATCAGCAATTTCGATTCGAAGGTGCAGGCGATCAGCGCCAGCGCGCCGAGCAGGAACATTCCCCAACGTCGCCGGTTCAGGAACCGGGGGAAAAGATAAAAGGCATTGATATAGAAAAGGGCGATGTGGGTAAGATCGCCCACTACAAAATAGATCCCGGGCAGGTTGTTGACCTTATGGGCATTGAGAATAAGATAGGGCGTCAGCAAAAGCATGCTCCAGATCAGGACATGAAGCGAGACGGTGATGTATTTCGATTTCAGGAAGAGTCTCATGAGCGTATTAAAAGTACTTTATTTGGCCGTTCGTAGGGCAGGTCGGGTAACATTGATCCAGGCTTCGGCGGCAATGGCATGCAGGCTGAAGCCAAGCCAGAAGGCCGTTCCGAAAAATACCTGCGGCGGCTGATGCGAAAAGGCGAAGAAAAGCGCGATGATCGGCCGGATCGTGGCAACCGCTAATCCCAGGGCAAAAGTGCGGATCATCCACTCCCGGTGCAGCAGCGGCTGTCTTTTGCGGGCATGCGACCATGTCTTGGTCAGGGCCACGAGAAAATAGATGGCGAACAGGATGGTTCCCGTGGCTTCGTTGAGCCCGCCGATGGGCCGCATCACAAAGGGCATGGCCAGCGCCGATAAGCCGACGATATAGCCGGTGAAGATAAATACCCTGCCGGCAAAGCGATGGTAACGCGGATACCGGCGGCGGATGCGGGGAACGAATTGCAGGACGCCCAGCACCATGAACAACGCCCCGGGCAGAATATGGATAAAGGTGATCACCGGGTGACGCGCAAAACTTCCATCGAAGGGCGGCCCGCCGCCGGGGTTGAAGGTTGGGATCACACCCTTGACGGCAAGCGCCCGCCGGACCACCATGGCGATGCCGATAAAAGCCAGAATAAACATCAGCACCCGAAGCAGCGAGCCCGTCCTTTGTATGGTTGTCGATCTTTGCATCCGGGCATAAAACTAACGATTGCCCGACCTTACCGGACGGGGTGTAGACCACCGGCTGAATTGTGTAGACATCGTTACAGTTCCTGCATCATTACCGGGCAATTGTCTCACGACTTCCCAACGACAATTCGCTGAATGCCAGTACACTATTCTTCCGGCATGCGATTGGCGGCGTCCCGGCATGCTTATTCACCTTAAAAGGGAAACATTGCCTACGTGCGGATCTTTTCGGTGATCGCCATCTTTATTCTGATCGTGGCCTGTATCAACTTTATGAACCTGGCGACGGCACGGTCCGCGCGCCGGGCCCGGGAAGTAGGCGTTCGTAAGGTCATCGGCGCCAGACGCGGCCAGTTGATCGGTCAGTTCCTGGGTGAATCGCTGCTTCTTACTTTCCTGGCCTTGCTGCTCGGACTTGCGCTGGTGATATTGGCGCTTCCTGCTTTTAACCAGCTGATCGGCGCCGCGCTGGATCTGCCGCTGACCCGCCCCTGGTTCATCACAGGGCTGATAGGCGTGCTCGTCGTCACCAGCCTGGTCTCGGGGTTTTATCCGGCTTTTTTTCTTTCGTCCTTCCGTCCGATCAAGGTGCTCAGGGCGGCAACGGGCAAGACAAGCGGCAACGGCCATTCTTTTCGGGACGGGCTGGTGATTTTTCAATTCGTGATCGCCGTAGCGCTGATCATCGGAACGACGGTCGTCTATCGCCAGCTGCAATTCATCCGTGACCGCGATCTCGGCTATGATAAAGAGAACCTGCTGTATATTCCGTTAAAAGGGCGCCTGGGAAAACGGCTCGATGCCCTGACGACCTCTCTTAGCGGCGATCCCCGGTTAAGTCGTTTTTCGGTGGTGTCCGAGGTCCCGGTGGATGTGTCGATGGGTACCGCCGGGGTCTTCTGGCCCGGTAAGGACCTGAATACGCATCCGATGCTTTCCGTCATAGGCGTGGACGAACATTTCCTGGATATATTCAAGATCCATCTGGCGGCAGGCAGGGGATTCTCACCGGACTTTCCAACCGACACGCTGAACTATATCGTCAACGAAAAAGCCTTGAAGCTAATGGGCCTGGATGTCGCCACCGCTGTCGGCAAACCCTTGAAGGTATGGGATGGCCAGGGCATCATCATCGGCGTCGTCAGGGATTTCAACTTCAAACCCGTGCGATCGGCCATCGATCCGCTGATCCTGCGCTATAACCCCGGCAAAGGCAGGGAATGGCTGCGGCGGCAGGTGGTCGTCAGGATCCCGCCGGCAGGTCTGACGGCGGCTATCGCCGATCTGCAAACGATCTGGAACAAGCTCGATCCCGGCTATACCTTCGAATATCATTTTGTCGAGAGGCAGCTGGCTCGGGCCTATCAGGCGGAAACGCGGCTGGGTACGCTCTTCAATACCTTTGCGCTGCTGGCCATTTTTATCTCCTGTCTCGGCCTCACCGGGCTGGCCGCTTTTACGGCAGAGCAACGTACTAAAGAGATCGGCATCCGGAAGGTGCTGGGGGCGGATGTGGCCGGCATCGTCGCCCTGCTGTCCGGCGGCTTCGTGCGGCTGGTCGTGATCGCTTCGGCCGTCGCTTCGCCTATCGCCTGGTACTTCATGCAACGGTGGCTGCAGGATTTTGCCTATCGTATTCAGCTCAGCGGATGGTTCTTTGTCTTTGCCGGCATGTTGGCGCTTCTCGTGGCGCTGGCGACGGTAAGCTGGCAGGCGCTGCGCGCCGCGAGGGCGAACCCCGTGAGGTCATTGCGGAGTGAATAACATTCCGCAGCGCCTGCTGGATCGGTTGGCGCCGTATCTTCGCTCTATGTTGAACCGCCTCGTTTTATGCGGCCTGCTGCTGGTGCTTGGCGGCGGATCGCAAGCCCAGCCCATCAAGGTCATCAGCCGTTATAATTATTATCTGCCCGGCGATCATCCCAGTATCGTCGCCATCGTGCCCGACAGCCTTTCGGCAGCAGGATATCGGCTGCTCGTGTCCCGCGAAGGCAAAGTGATAGGCGAAGCAGGCCAGGCGCAGGGTCGGCGGCTGACGGTCGCACTACCCGCTCTGCCCATGGGCATGACGGTCTTTACCTACCGCGTCCTGCAGCAAGGCCACACCGAACAGGAAGGCAGCCTCGGTCTCACCGTGCTCCCGGCGAAAGCCAATGCCGTACAGATCGATCTCCTCACGGGTGGATTGATCGCCGATGGCCTGCCCTTTTTCCCCTTTGGTTTCTATTGTACGCCTGTCGGCGATCTGCCCGAACGCGAGATCGTGCATGGGTTCAATATGATCGGACCCTATCAAAGCAATCTGCCGGCCGGCCGGTCGGAAAGACGGGCCTATATGGACCGTTGCGCCCAGCTGGGCATGCGGGTGCAATATTCGGTGAACTCGCTCATCGGCAGCGGCCACAACGGCGCCAGGGGTCTCGACATGTCCGACGCGGATAAGCTGGCGCTCCTAAAGGAAGAGGTCATCGCCTTCCGCGATCATCCCGCTCTTTTGTCCTGGTACATCAACGACGAACCCGATGGTCAGGGCCGTCCGCCGGCGATCCTCGAGGCTGCTTATAAAACGATCCACGACCTGGACCCCTATCATCCGATCTCGATCGTGTTCATGATGCCATCCAAAGCCGGGGACTTCCGGCATACGATGGACATAGCGATGACGGATCCCTATCCCATCCCCGGGCCGGCCGATAAGGTCATGGCCGATCTGGGCGCCTATATCGAGGCCTATCGCTACGAGAAATCCGTTTGGCTGGTGCCCCAGGCCTTTGGTGGACAGGAGATGTGGGCGCGCGAGCCTACGGCCCGGGAGATCCGGCTGATGACTTACATGGGTCTCATAAGCGGCGCCAGGGGCATCCAATACTATGTCCACGCCGCGGGAAATCTCAACCCGCAATCCGTCTCCGCCTGGTCGGCTTGCAGCGATCTTGCCGTAGAGACCGCACAAATGTCTTCCTTCCTGCTATCCGCCGATCCGGCGCCTGCCGTGCATGGCGACGACAAAAAGATACTGACGCGGGCCTTTCGCTACAAGAACAACCTGCTGATCATCGCGGCCAACGATGAGAACCGGCCAAGGTCCATGGAGCTTTCACTCGACACGATGCTCACCCGGCCGGCCGAATGCTGGTTCGAAAATCGCAGCGTGCCGGTAGTCAATGGACGGCTGAAGGATATTATCGACGGCTATGGTACCCGCGTATATCTGATCCGGTCCACGGCGCCCACCGACAGTACGCTCTTGTCATCGGGCAACATGACCCTCAACCCGGGTTTCGAAAAGATCGTCAGTCCCGGTCTGCCCATCGGCTCCAATACGACGCATACCAGCCGTCAGAAAGCCGACCCCGGCGCCACCTTTTTTGCCGACCCACGCCAAAGCAGGGAAGGAATGTTCAGTCTTCGGCTAATCACCCCCGTTGACAGCGGCGGGGACAGGATCCGGTTGGTGCCGCTCGTGGTCGATAAAGGCAATAGCTATACGGTGTCTGTCTGGGCGCGAGCCAAACCACAGCAGAAGATGCCCGTCCTCCGGCTGGCGATAGACGCCATGGGCGAAACGCATAGCTTTATGCTCACGGACAGTTGGGCCAAATACAATTTTACCTTCACCGCTTCGGCGTCTTCGACGAATGCGATCCTGTCCTTTGACCTGGTTACGGGGCGC
>DASZOW010000501.1:0-6752 GCA_035550615.1 Puia sp. | reverse complement strand
TCAAGTCCTTTTGGTTGTATACGTCCTGTTACCGGGGGATCTGTCCAAGCGCGCGGTTGGGGCTTTACCTGGTGCTGGCCGGAACGGCAATCGCGATGCTGGCGAGCCTGACGCCGACTATTCCCGTAAAGCACGATAGTAACGTGGACTAGGGGGACGACAGTAAGGTCGATCAGGGGAGACAGCAAGGTGGACGGGGGGACGACGGTAAGGTCGATCAGGCCTGGATCAATTTGGCGACGGCAAATGCACAGCCGGCAGCCAGGGCGCCGATGATCATGACGCGAAGCGCGCCGCCGACGGGGTTGATGCCCGTGAGCTTGCTCTTGAAAAATCCGAATATAAAAAGACAGCAAAGCGTGATGGCTGCGGAGATCTTCAGCCCCGAGAGCCCATCGCTGACGAAGAAATAGGGGCTAAGCGGGATGAGGCCGCCTACGACATAGGAGAAGCCGATGTTGAAGGCGCTTTTTCGGGCGCGCCGGGGATCGGGTTTATCGAGGCCGAGCTCATATTTCATCATGAAGTCGACCCAGACATTCTTGTCTTTGGTCATTTCTTGCACCGCTTTTTCCTGGACATCACGGCTAAGGCCAAGATTCGAGAAGAATTCCCGGACCTCCTCGCGTTCGCGGTCGGGAAGGTGTTCGACCTCGTCGTATTCCCGGCGCAATTCCGAGTTATAGTGATCCTGCTCCGTCTTACCTGCCAGATAGCCTCCGAGGCCCATGGCGATGGAGCCCGCGGCGATCTCGGCCAGTCCGGCGATCCAGATGAGATTTAGATGGTCGTTACCAACGGCGCCGCTAAGGCCGGCGGCCAGCGCAAAGGGAACGGTGAGACCATCCGACATTCCTATAACAATGTCTGTAAGGATCTCGGAGCTGCGCATGTGTTGTTCGACGTGGCCGGGGTTAGTAGCGATCTCGTGCATGCGGTAAATCTACAATTAATTTTTCGATCGGGGCCTGCGGTAGGGGCCGTGGTCAATGATCCAGCACGCCGAGGCTGCCAGCCACGATCTCTACACATTCCAGCAACTGATCGCGCGTAATGACGAGCGGTGGCGCCAGCCGGATCTTATCGCCATGCGTAGGTTTTGCCAGCAGGCCATTGTCTTTGAGCGCCAGACAGAGCTCCCACGCTGCGTCGGTACGGGGATGGTCGATGATGATGGCGTTGAGCAGTCCCCGGCCGCGGATTTGTTTAATGTGTGGCGAGGCCAGACGACGGATCTCCTGGCGGAAGAGCTCCCCGAGGACGGCAGCATTCTCGGCCAGACGTTCGTCTTTGAGTACCTGCAGCGCGGTGATGGCCACCTTACAGGCCAGGGGATTACCGCCATACGTGGAGCCATGTTCGCCGGGACGGATCGTCAGCATCACCGGGTCGTCGGCGAGGACGGCGGATACGGGTAACATCCCGCCACTCAGGGCCTTGCCCAGGATCAGGATATCGGGGCGTACTGCTTCATGGTCGCAGGCCAGCATTTCGCCTGTTCGGCCGAGGCCGGTCTGGATCTCATCACCGATGAAGAGAACGTCGGCGTCCTCGCATAGTTTTTTGGCTTGCCGCAGATAGCCGGCGTCGGGCACGACTACACCTGCTTCCCCCTGGATGGGCTCGATCAGGAGTCCGGCGACATGTTCGTCTTGCAGTGCGCGTTCCAATGCGGCGGTATCGTTATAGGGGATGATCACAAATCCGGGAGTATATGGACCGAACTGATTTTTAGAGTCCGGATCGGTGCTGAACGAGATCACAGTCGTGGTGCGGCCATGAAAGTTGCCGGCGCAGACAACGATGAGCGCTTTTCCATCCGGAATCCCTTTTGCCTGGTAGCCCCAGCGGCGACAGAGCTTGATCGCCGTTTCCACCGCTTCCACCCCGGTGTTCATCGGCAGGACCTTGTCATATCTAAAGTATTTTGTTATATATTCTGCGTATTCACCCAGTAAATCATTGTGAAACGCCCGTGAAGTTAGCGTCAACCGACCGGCTTGCTCCATCAGCGAAGCGACGATGCGGGGATGGCAATGGCCCTGGTTAACGGCGGAATAGCCGCTGAGGCAGTCAAAATACCGATGGCCGTCCACGTCCCAGACGTGGACTCCGAGGCCCCTGGTAAGGACAACAGGGATGGGATGGTAATTGTGGGCGCCATATTTCTCTTCCAGCCCGAGATAGTGAAGAGACAGATCCGATGGGGATGTCAGTGTTTGCATAAAAAAAGAAGATAGAGGTGATGAAGACTTAGTAATGAGCGACTTGCGCAATCAGAATAGGGCGATATCGTCAGCAGTGATGATCGAGGAGATCGAGGTTGCCGCTAAGAAAGGATATATGTTGAGGACGTTTCATCTATGGCAAGATACGATAAATATAGCTATTGGGAAAGGGGGTGTCCGTGGGCGCTTGGTCTTTTTCAAAGATGCCAAAAAAGCTCGAGCCGCTGCCGGTGAGTGAGGCGTAGAGGGCGCCGTGGGCGTACAGCGTGTCTTTGACCTGTCCGAGCTCGGGATGCAGCGCGAAGACGGGTGGTTCGAAGTCGTTTTGGAGAGAGGTGCGCCAGGTATCAACAGGCTGGGTGATGATCGTCGTAAGCGGGGCCGGGTTCTCGCGGGGGGTGCTGAGAGAAAAGGCCTGGGCGGTACTGATATGGATGCCCGGGTCTACGAGACAGAAGGTATAGCCGGTCAGGTCGAGATCAAGGGGGTGTAGCCGTTCGCCGCGGCCACCGCCCAGACAGGGCGTATTGAGGATAAAGAACGGGCAGTCGCTGCCGAGCTGCGCGGCGTAATGGAGGAGCTGTTCTTTGTCGAGGCCGAGGTGGAACATGGTGTTCAGGGCCCGCAGCGTCCATGCGCCGTCGGAGGAGCCGCCGCCGAGACCGGCGCCGATGGGAATATTTTTGAGCAGGTGGATGTGGACGGGGGGCAGGGAGGGGAAGTCCTTTTTTAGCAGCTGGCAGGCTTTTAGACAGAGGTTGTCGGCGGAGTCGCCGGGGATGGGGAGGCCATAGGAGGAGAAGCGGGATTGGGGTTCGGGCGCCGGCTGCCCGGGTGGTGATGGAGCATCGTGGTCCGGGAGCGGCGATGGTGCATTCTGGTCCGGGAGTGGCGATGGTGAATTGTGGTCCGGGAGGCGGATGCATTCCAGTGCATCTTTGAGGGGCAGGGGATAAAAGATCGTTTCCAGATCGTGGTAGCCATCGGGGCGGCGGCGGAGGATCTTTAGCCCGAGGTTGATCTTGCAGTTAGGAAAAACAATCATTATAGGGACTCACCTGGTTTTACGCCGGCTGTTTATCTCGTCGCGGATGGCGATGGCGCGGATGTAGTCCTCCTGTTCGAGCACTTCGTTGAGCAGGGAGGTCAGGTCATCCATGGAAAGCGCCTTGAGGTCTTCGCGGGCGCCGCTTTCGGTGGTGGAGACGGTGGCGGCAGTGGAAGTTTTCTTCTTTTTGGAGGAGCTATCTTCCATGAGTATACCGGCGCTATCGAGAATATGTTCGTAGGTGAAGATGGGGCAGCCGAAACGGACGGCGAGGGCGAGGGCGTCGCTGGTGCGGGAGTCGATCTCTACGGTATCGTGTTCGCTGACGCAGACGAGTTTGGAATAGAAGATACCTTCCTGCAGGTCGCAGATGATGATCTCCTGAAGATCGATGGTGAACGCACTCATGAAGTTCTTCATGAGGTCATGGGTCAGCGGACGGCTCGGGTGCATTTTCTCGAGGGCTACGGCAATGGCCTGAGCCTCAAAACCTCCGATTACAATTGGCAAGCGTCGTAATCCGTTGACCTCGCCCAGCACAACCGCATAGGAATGGGTTTGTGTTATACTATGTGACAAGGCTACTATTTCCAGTTCGATCTTCTTCATAAAATATTATGCGAAAATAGTGGAATTTTTGCAAAAAAAGCCCACGCCATTTAGAGGGAAAGGTGGGGCGTGGGTTTTTTAAAATTATGTCCGACAACGCGAAGCGTGGCCGGGGGCCTTTGTCTACGAGGAAGGGTTTTTAAGGCGCTTAACGGCCTCGATCATCCCGGGCACCACTTGGAAAGCGTCGCCGACGATACCGTAGTCGGCGGCTTTGAAAAATGGAGCCTCCGGGTCCTTGTTGATAACAACGATGACCTTGCTCCTGTTCACACCGGCCAGGTGCTGGATGGCGCCGGAGATGCCTATGGCGATATAAAGATTGGGGGCGATGGCGATCCCCGTCTGGCCGACGTGCTCGTTATGGGGCCGCCAGTGGGCATCGGCCACGGGTCTGCTGCAGGCGGTGGCAGCGCCGAGGAGATGGGCCAGTTCTTCGATGATTCCCCAATTCTCGGGGCCTTTGAGTCCACGTCCGCCGCTGACGACGATCTCTGCTTCCGTAAGCGGCACCTCGCCTTTGGCGGCGGTGGTCGACACTGTTTTGACCCTGGCGGCGGGGGCGGAAGCCGTTATTGTGATGACCTCGGCCGATCCTTGTCCTTCCTTTACCGGGTAGGCATTGGGGTTGAGGCCGATGACCTTATAAGGCGTATTTAAGGCAATATTGGCAAAGGCCTTGCCCGAAAAGACGGTCTTTTTAACGACGAACCCATTGCTCGTCACCGGCAGGGCTACGGCGCCGGAGACCAGTGCAGCTTTCAGCCGGACGGCGATCCGGGGGGCGATGGCTTTGCCACTGACATTATTGGAGAATACGACGACGCTATCACCTGCCGGCGATACCGTGTCGGCGATGATCTTTGCAAACACCTGCGCATCGAGGTGGTTGAGCCCTTCCTGGGCGGCATGATGGATCTTTTTTATTCCATATTTCCCGAGGGCCGCCGGGTCGGACGAGATAGTGCCTAATAGGATGCCTTCGGCGGTTGTGCCGAGCTGGGCTGCGAGGGCGGCGCCATAGCTCAGCGCTTCGAGCGAAGATTTTTTGACATGTCCTTCCGAATGATCGATGAATATGAAAACAGGCATAGTAATTCTTTTTGATGATTAAAACACACGTGCTTCTTCGTGGAGCAGACGGATGAGCTCGGCCGGATTGTCGGCGGGGACCAGCTTGACACCGGCTTTGGCGGGCGGCAGCTCAAAGGAGACGATGCTGGTGAGCGGTTCTGCGGCTATGGGTTCGACGACTTTGAGGGGTTTGGTACGGGCGCTCATAATACCCTTCATGTTGGGGATGCGCTGTTCCGCTACGCCTTTCTGGCAGCTGACAACGAGCGGGAGGGCGGCTTCGTCGGTCTCTTCCCCGCCTTCGATCTCGCGGATGACCGTGGCCGTTGTACCATTGAGATCGAATTTGGTGGCCAGGGCTATGTATGGAAGATCCAGCAGCTCGGCGACCATGCCGCCGATGGAGGAGCCGTTGTAATCAATAGTTTCTTTACCCGTGAAGATGAGATCGTAGCCGCCTTTTTTTGCGACGTCGGCGATCTGTGCGGCGATATAGTAGGGATCCTGGCTGTCAGCATTGACGCGGATGGCCTCATCACCGCCGATGGCGAGGGCTTTGCGGATAATGGGTTCCGTGTCGACGGCGCCGACGGTCACGAGATGGAGAACCGTGGATGGGTCTTTTTCTTTTAGCTCGATGGCCCTTACCAGGGCATACCATTCATCGTAAGGGTTGATGATCCACTGAACTCCCTCGCCGGCGAATTTTGTATTGTTATCCGTAAAGGCGATTTTTGCCGTTGTGTCCGGCGTTTTGCTGATACAAACCAGGATCTTCATTGCTTATTGGTTTTTGGTTGTTTATGCAACTAAACAAAGATAAGAGAAGTAACTAACATTCGGTAGTATTTGTATAAAAAAATTTACGGGGATGGACAGGATCGAAAAATTAAAGGAAATGCTGGTTGCAGAGCCGGACGAACCGTTTTTGAAGCATGCATTGGCGTTGGAGTATGTGAAGATCGGGGAGCTTGCGACGGCACGTCGATTGCTGGAGGAGGTGCTGACGCAGCATCCAGACGCCGTCGGCTCGTATTATCAACTGGGAAAATTATTGGAATCGATGGGGGAGACCGCGTTGGCCATCGACTGGTATAGCCGGGGAATGACGGCAGCCAGGGCCGCGGGAGAGCGGCGGGCATATAACGAATTGCAGACCGCATATGAGGAACTGGCCGGCGATTGATGCCGGCGCGTCATCTGGCAAGGGAATACTCGCGGGGGAATAGTAGATTTGCCGGATGGATCTTGTTTCCGCTTTCCAGGAATACATATCAAAGGAGGGACTTTTTTCACCGCGCGACCGGTTGTTGCTGGCCGTCAGCGGCGGGTTGGATTCCGTTGTCCTGTGCGATCTCTGTAAGCGATCGGGGTATGACTTCGTGATCGCGCATTGCAATTTCGGGTTGCGTGGCGCGGAGAGTCAGCGGGACGAGGCGTTTGTCCGGGAGCTGGGCGGGCGTTATGGGTGCGAGGTGGTGGTCCGGCATTTCGATACGGCGGCTTATGTTGTCGAGAGGAAGGTATCCGTACAGGTGGCGGCGCGGGAGTTACGGTATGCGTGGTTTGGGGAGCTGGTGGCCGGTGGTGTTGCCCAACATGTCGTTACCGCGCATCAGCTCGACGATAATATCGAGACCCTGCTGATGAATTTCTTCAAGGGGACGGGGATCGCGGGTCTGCGGGCGATGCTGCCGAAGCAGGGATTGGTGGTGCGGCCGCTTTTGTTCGCGTCCCGGGAGGCGATCCGGCAATATGCTTCGGAGTGTGGGCTGGCATGGGTAGAGGACAGC
>DASZOW010000500.1:0-10544 GCA_035550615.1 Puia sp. | reverse complement strand
TGGTTTTGAGTTGGCCAGAAGCTCGGAAAACGGAAAAAGGCCGTAATCGATTTGGTTCTCGAAGGCATCGGGAACGAGAAATTACCTAGTCCACTGGATGTTTTTTTCATCGAGTCGGAGGAGTGGAGGAGTCAAATTATGGCGATTGAAAATAGCTTTATTTATGAGGTGTGACGGTCCTAATTTTGTGTATTTGCAAAATCATGGATTTCAGTGTAAATTTGAATAAATTGAACGTTATGGACAGAATTGTATTGGAGGTGGATGATAGTACGGGCAAGATTTACCGGAATTTTTCGCCGGAAAGCAAACAACAGTTTAATCAGGTGGTGAGCCTGATGCTTAAAAAAGCTGTCAATGATAAGTCCTTGCCCGAATACAAGAGGAAGCTTGATGATATTGGGTTTAAAGCGGTAGCTGCTGGCCTAACTCCGGAAATTCTGGAAGAACTGTTAAAATCGAATGACTAAGGTTTTTGTATTCGATACCAACAGCCTCATAAGCGCTCATCTTTTACCATCTTCAACTGCGCGAAAAGCCTTTGATTTGGCGTTGGTCAATGGCATCCTTGTTCATTCCAAAGAGACATTTGCAGAGTTTCTGGAGGTATTTACCAGACCCAAATTTGACAAATATATCTCGCTGGATGATCGTTTGGCTGCTGTCAGTCAAATGGAATTAATTTCTCAGCTAATCGATGTCTCGATTCCTGTTGTCGCCTGCCGTGACCCCAAAGACGACAAATTTTTGGCTTTGGCCCTGGCCATTGAAGCTGATTGTATAGTAACCGGTGATGAAGACCTACTGGTCTTGAATCCGTTCCGAAACATTCCCATTTTATCTCCGGGAAATTTTTTGACTGCCTTCAAGGGTGCATAGTTCGAAGGAATAATCCTAGGCTGCCGTCTCGGCGATTTCTTTTGCGCGGCTTGCGAGGGTGATCGCATCTAAATGTAGGCTCCAAGCCTTTTTAAAAAGCCAACAGGGTCTTCCATTTTTGCGCGGGGGCGAAAGTGACTAGGTCTTCTGCCGACCGGACCATCTTTTGAAGCTGCTGGTTTAGGATATCGGCCTGACCAAATTGTGCGGGCAGGTCCTGCGATATTCGCAGTAGCCGTCCGTTCCCAAAGTTGGACGGTATAGACAAACCAGTCGGCAGAACGGTCCGTTTATCCGACGAGTAGCAATACTGGATGCAAATAGGGGAGGATCCGATCTTGAAGGAGATTATGGCAATGAGGCGAGTGACCTTAAGTGGGGACTTGCCGTACCCATGCAAGATATGACATTGACTGGTGATGGCGCTCTAAACTCAATTGCATCGGATGCTGGCGATGAAAGCAGCGGCGGTGGTGATCCACTGGGTTCGAAAGTCAAAATGACTGACATCGCGAAGGCATTTCAAGATGGAAAGACCGCAAAATCATACTTCTTCACACTCTTCGTTAAGCAACCTGTTTACGGGCAAAGGCACATGAAATGGTTTCCCCTACCCTCTGACGCTCAAAATGTGGGACATACCTTTATTCGCTTGACTAAAGTAAATGACGATGGATCAGTTGTGAGCCAAACGTTTGGATATTATCCTGATGGAGGCGGAGGAGACGCAACGCATCCAACTGCAAATTCATCTACATTTAGAGATAACTCGGGCCATTCTTCCGACGAGTCATTGACTAAAAACATATCCGTTGATCAATTTAAAAACATATTAACTCTGGGGCATGCTTTTGAATCAGCAAGATATGACCTCAATTTCAAGAATTGTACTAGTTTTGGCTATTTGGCTGCATACTCGGCAGGAATAGAAGTCAATGAAGTCTGGGGAACATGGCCTGGTAACCCTGGCAATGGAGCTAATCCCGGAAGCTTAGGCCAAAGCATTCTCGAAGGAAATATAAAAACATGGAAATTAACAACAAATCAGGAATTTCCTTTACCGACAACCACACCGGGGTAAACGAATCGCCGATATTATCAAGTTTTAACCATTAAAACTCATCATATGATTAAGCGCATATTCGTTTCGCTCATCATTTCTATACTGGTCATGGTCCTTTTATTCAAGGCAGACTACAGAGCTAATGGGCAAGATCATTCATATTTCTATCTCTCTTGGGCGCTATTGGTTTGTACGTATACCTTTTGGATAGGCTCTCTTTTGCTGATAATTCTCTTTTTCTTGATGAGATATTATAATCCGTTTCTAACCGTATTCATCCCAATTTTCAACCTAATTAATATAGGAGTTACTTGTTACATCGGGCAATTCGAAGATGTCAAAGCATTCCTTTCTAACACCTTCATACGATTAGACATTATAACCATATTAATTATCGTGATTCTAGCTTTAATACAGTGGGCTAACAGATCAGAGAAGGCATAAGTTGTTAACATATAACATTTTCTATACAGGCATCTTAATCTATGCAAACCTTGCTTCTGACGCTAGCCGTCGTGCTAAATGTATTCGGCTACGGGCTCCTTGGGGATGGACATATTGACGTCCCGCATAGCCTCGAACTGAGGGACATTGAAATCCCCGGAGACCTCGAAATTGGGTAGGCCTTTCCTTATTGCATCATAGATTTCTTTATTGTAGGCTTCACCGAGCTTGAATCCTTTCAGCGAATCAATGATGTAAGAAAAGTTCTCTAATGGCCAGCCCTCAAGCCTTGGTAATTCGGATTGGGCCGTAGCAGGCTGGTTGTTTTCTTGTGCCGTAATTAGGGATTTAAAAATGATAAAATTGGGTTACAAACTGGCGGGCCTTTCGAGGCGGGTTTTTTCTTTTCCAGCAGATGGCGATATTGCTTACTATTTTTGATCTTTTGTATTTCACCGTCAACCAGCGACCGGATGTCAGCTTTAATGCGGAAGTAATTTTGTTGCACCTGCTCGGGAGTGATATTGCGGATAATGGGCAGTGCTTCATAGGCGGCCTCTTCCCGGCGGATGGCTTCGAAATCGTTGAGAATCTCACAATGAAAGGCCTTCAGCTTGATTTTCTGCTTGGGATCGTCGGCAACAGCACCGACAAATTCACCGCTGGAAAGGCTGGCTATCCGGGATGGAGAAATGGCGGCCTCGAGTTGAGTTGATTTACTTAGGGATGTGTCATTTGTCACGCCTGTATATCGAGAAGCCGCCTTTGCTCGGAAACTTGCAGAGGAGGAGATCCAAGAGGTATTGTATTACATCTTCGAACATCCTGAAGTTGTTGCAATAAGGTTGCAAATCGAATAGAAATTCAGGATGAGCACTGCCATTTACAAAATAAATCTATGAAACATTCCCTTGTTGTTGACGACGAACACGTATTGCCTTATATCCGCGATGGAACCTTTCCTGTCATCGTAGCTTTTTCCGGTGGAAAGGACAGTATTGCTATGGTTTTATACCTGCTGGAGCAAGGCGTAGACCGACGTCGAATCCATCTTCACCGCCATGAAGTCGATGGGGGAGGCTCCAATGTATTTGATTGGCCGTGTACAAAGCCTTACTACAAAGCCTTCGCCGATGCGATGGGGCTGTCCTTGTTCTTCTCTTACCGCGAAGGCGGCATTTACCGCGAAATATTCCGAAACTGTGAATCGCGTCAGGATATTTTTTATCAACGGGAGCCAGGCGGCCCTTATTTTCGGATTCTTGCGGACAAGACCGCGATAAACACCCGCCTGAAGTTTCCTGCTGTTTCCTCCAATCTACTGACCAGGTGGTGCAGTTCTACCGTTAAGATTGGCGTTTTACTTAGCGTAGTGGCTCATCATCCGCTGTATCAAGGTCGACTGGTAGTGCTTACCGGAGAACGAAGGCAAGAAAGCGCCGCCCGAAGCAAGTACTTGGATGTTGAGCTGTATAAAGCCCATACAAATACTCGCATGCAATCCACTGGCGTCCAATCCTGGATTGGCCTGAATCGGCTGTTTGGGAGATCATCTCCCGGTGGCATATCCAGCCGCATCCGGCATACATGCTTGGTTGGAACCGATGTAGTTGCCAGACTTGTATATTTGGTGATCCGGATATCTGGGCAACTATTGCTTCTATCGATCCCATAAAAATCGAAAAAATGGCGGCAACAGAACGCCAGCTAGATTTTACTCTCTACTCCCAAAGAAACATTATAGATACCGTCGCTGCCGGGACACCCTTGAAAGATCTCGATCTATTTTGGTTAGATCAAGCATTAAAAAAATTCTACGCGCCGATCGTCACTCCCACTTGGCGCTTGCCCAAAGGAGCGTTTAGAAAGGAGGTGGCCGGTGCCATATAAATTTCACAATGGCTCATCGAAAATTCTTAACTTAACTGAATCGAAATCGCTCTAATCTTTCCCAGCGGTTTTGGTTGCAGCAAATATGCAGAAACGAAAGGTTCACCGTTTCGCTGGTGGAAAAAATATCATGATAAAAGATCAGCAGGAGACGGCAGAAAAAGAAAAAGGGACCAATCTTTTTCACAAGATCAATCCCTTTTAACTCTTTGATAATCAGTGACTCTGTCAGGATTCAAACCTGAAACCTTCTGATCCGTAGTCAGATGCTCTATTCAGTTGAGCTACAGAGCCAAGATGAAAAAACCTACTCGAAAAAGAACTTCAACCCTTCTGATCCGTAGTCAGATGCTCTATTCAGTTGAGCTACAGAGCCAAGATGAAAAAAACCTACTCAAAAAAGAACTTCAAACCTTTTGATCCGTAGTCAGATGCTCTATTCAGTTGAGCTACGGAGCCATTCCTGTGATCAACGGGTTGTGTCCCACCCGTTTAAGGGCTGCAAATATAGGACAAAAACTCAGAATCGAAAAAATATTTACATTCCGGCGGCATACCGCGGCAGCATGGGGCGAACCCTACTCATAGATCTTCATGGCCGTGCGTTCGACCATGGTCTTGGGTAACAGCCAAGCCATAGCGGCCCCCAGTTTATTGATGAAACCAATGATGATCTCGGGCTTCCCGGCAAGCATTCCCCGGACGGCGAGCGCGGCGACGGTTTCGGGCGTCATGTTGAATTTCTCCGCTGCTTTCATGCCTTTTTCGCCGAGCTGGGCGCGGTTTGGAAAATCGGTGTCGGTGGCGCCCGGGCTCACGCAGGTCACCGAGACGGTGCTTTTATGCAATTCCTGGTGCAGTCCCCGGCTAAAGGCCAGCACAAAGGCTTTGGTCGCGGCGTAAAGCGTCAGGTTGGGAACGGCCTGGTAGGCCGCGGAACTGGCGACATTGAGGATATATGCTTTGGGCCGCTGATGCAGATCGGGGAGAAGAAGACGCGTGATACCCACCAGGGTAGACATGTTCAGCTGCATCATGTTCAGGTGCTCCTGCAGCGAATATTTCTCGAACGGCCCGCTGAGGCCATAACCTGCGTTGTTCACCAGGATGCTGACGGCATAGCCTTTGGCGCGGCACCAGTCGCATACATTTTGAGCTGCTTCCGGCAGCGAAAGGTCCAATGCGAGATAGTCCACCCTAACGCCATTGCGGGAAGACAACTCCCCCGCCAGGGCGGCCAGAAGATCTTCGGAGCGGGCGACGAGCAGGATATTATAACCGCGGGAGGCCAGCTCGCGGGCGATGGCGCGGCCGATGCCTTTGCTGGCCCCGGTGATCAATGCATATTCCATTTAATTCTGCACTTTCGAAGCGAGACGATGGTAGAACGGCGTTTTGCTGTTCGCATCTTTTGGCATGTATTTACCGGTGATGATCGGTACATACATCACCCGGCGGCGGCTGGCTTCTCCATACAGCGGAGACTGCTGCGCGCGATGCCAGATACGGCCGTCATGTACGGTGAGGTCGCCGGCGAACAGATCGAAGCCGATCTCGCGGCGATCAGGATTATTGTCGATGAAATATTTCTTACCGAATAACAGCCGCAGCATGCCTTGTTTATGCGTACCGGGCAATACCCGCAAACCGCCGTTCTCGAACGGAGTGTCATCCAGGTGGATGCCGACGTTCAGCATGGGCATGATCTTCTGGCCCAGGAACAGGTCACGCGGGCTATCGGTATGCCACCCCATTTGGGTAAAATTGCTTTCCGGCAGGCGCACATAGTGATTGAGGATCAATCCATCCTTTTCATTCTCGCTGATACGGCCCTCATAAGGATAGAGCAAACCTACCAGGGCCTTGATGCGCGGGTCTTGCAGCATATCATGAAGCGACTCGCTGTGCAGCGACAGAAAGCACATGCGCTGGATCATCTTGTTACCGTCCTGGTCTTTTCCGAATTTCAGGGGAATGCCGTTGACCTTGTCACGGCCTTCATCCAGCCATTGCTTTTCAATTCTGTTAAGCTCGTGTATGAATAATTGAACGGTCGCCGAATTCAGAAAATTCCTAAAAATGATTACGCCATACTTGTCGAAAAAATTAAACTGTTCTTCCGTTATCTTATCTCCCAGTACAAAATCGGGGACTTCGAATTTTTTCATAAATGCTAGCTTTATTTAAGAAAAGGAAGGGTCCGTCCCTTTCCGCTTCAGAGCTTGTAAATATTGGGTTAATTGAATTTTAACAAATTGTGAAATCTTCATTAATCATCAAATGTAAGAAAATTAGATTTTCGTTGTTAATTTGCCTGCTTTTTATCGACAGGCACAAATAAATATACTACAACATTGCCCCTTCCTCAGTCCAGAAAAGCAATATTTACCTATTTTCTTGGGTTTTTTAGTGCTTTTACTATACCCATGGCCGGGAAAGCCCAAAACGACAGTCTCAGAAAGGTACCTGTCGATAAGCTGAAGCTACCGATCCAAAGCCCGGCAAATATACGGCATGTTCTTGTTCTGCCAATCATAGCCCGGTCGATCGAAACGGGTTGGTCCTTCGGCCTTGCCAGCGCCTCTACTTTCCACCTGTATAAACGGGATACAACCATACGAACCTCTAACGCTCAAGCGATAGCGCTTTATACTACCCGTCATCAGTTTGTCGCGGCTTTAAATGGTTCCATTTACTTCCCCCACGAACGCTGGATCGTCGATGAGCAGTTATCCTACAGTTCCTTTCCGGACGATTTCTGGGGACTCGGCAAACGAGCGCCGGAAAACAACAAGGAATCTTATAAATTTAAGCAGTATTACGTATATCTGCATCCGCAGCTCAAGATCGGCCATCATCTATTTTTAGGCACCGTTTTCGAATACCAGCGGGTTTTCGACATAAAATACACGACGGGCGGGCTTTTCGACAAACAAAATGTCCCCGGCCGATACGGCTATCATATCGCGGGGCTGGGACTAAGCATCAGCTATGATAACCGGAACAACGCTTTCTGGCCGGACCGCGGATCACTGCTGGAGTTCTGGTTTGATCACTTTATGTCTGTTTTAGGTGCTGATTATCAGTACACTAACTATGTCATTGATCTGCGACGCTTTATCCGGCTCTATAAGCGGCAGGTATTGGCGCTTCAAGCTTATGGCAGCTTCAATGCCGGCCCGGTCCCTCTCCGGAGCCTGGCCTTCCTGGGGGGCGCCAACAATATGCGCGGGTATTATGAGGGCCGCTACCGGGACAAGGACGCTGCCTATGTGCAGGCCGAGTACCGCATTCCGATCTGGTGGCGGATCGGGGCGGTCGTCTTTGCAGATATGGGCAATGTCGGGCCCAGGCTTTCTGCGATCAATCTTCAATACTTCAAATACACCTATGGCGGAGGTCTCCGCATCGGCCTCAACGAGCAGGAAAGGCTGAATCTGCGGCTCGACTATGGTTTCGCCAGGAACCATTCGCACGGATTCTATCTGCAGCTCGGAGAAGCGTTCTAGCGCAGGATCCAGCGCATCGCGATCTGGTAGGACAGCCAGCCAAACAGGAAGCCGCCCAGCACATCGAGCGTATAATGAACATGCTGCACCAGCAGTAAGGTGGCCACGATGAAGGTAGCCAGCAGGGCCAGCTTTTTATCCGATCTGCCGGGTATGGTAAGATAAAGGAGGAAGACCGTGGAGGTATGGCCCGAGAAAAAGAGGTCTTTGGTCACGAATTTCTCGCCATAAAAGAAATTGCTCAGCGGGTCGACCAGCGGGATCAGCCCGGCCGGGGGATCGAGCGGGATCAGCGCGATGGTCAGCGTACGGAATACCGAAAGCAGGATAAAGGCCCAGAGAAAGTTCAGGAACATCTGCGGTGTCTGCGCCGCCCGGTAAATGGAATAGCCCGAGATCGCCCAGATGACGATGAACAATGGCAGGGATACGTTGTGTGGCGCGAGCAGATCGAGGATGGGATCGTTGAGCCGGACCCCGTGACGAAGCTCGATGTGCTGGAAGAATACTGGAAAGCTCGATAGGATCGCAACAATGATGATAAGGCCGGCGATGGCCCTGCGACGAAAACCCGGGACCTGCCAGGCGCCCAGCCATTCCTGTTTTACGGATATAGACGTACTATGTGGCATCGGTAATCCACAAAAGTACGATAATGCCGAATTAACGCAAATTTAATACGCGATTCGTTTGCAGGCTAGTAGTGCCATCTTACGAACGCTTCCATCGCCGCATATTTTGTGAAGCCCAGCTGCGCATATAAGTTGGCGGTATTGGCGTTACGGTCTTCCGCGCGTTGCCAGAACTCCCGGCTATCGCTGCCCTGGAACGGCACCATGTCTTTTTGGGATTGGTGGATAAAGATACCGAAGCGTTTTTTGAGGACCTGGTCGGGGCTCATGGGGATGGCCATCTCGATCTCGCTGATATCCCATTCCTGCCAGGCGCCTTTGTACAGCCACAACCAGCAATCCTTTAGCCACGGATCTCCCGCGGCCTTGAGCCGGCGCAACGATTCGAAGACGACGTCGAGACATACCTTATGCGTCCCATGCGGGTCGGCGAGATCGCCGGCGCAATAGATCTGCTGCGGTTTCAACTGCCGCAGGAGCTCGACTGTCTGTGTTACGTCGGCTTCGCCCATCGGCTTTTTCTCTATAGTGCCGGTTTCGTAAAAAGGCAAATTCATGAAGTGGATATTCTCATCCTTGATACCTACATAGCGGCAGGTAGCCCTGGCCTCGCAGCGGCGGATCAGGCCTTTGATGGCGCGGATATCCGGCGTGTCGATATCGCTGGGCTTCTTCGTTCTCAAATAGCGGGTAGCCTGTTCGAGGATCTGCGAGGACTTGCTGCTGTCGATGCCCGAGAGCTGCTCGAAGCCGACGGCGAAATCGAGGAAGCGGGTCACGAACTCGTCGGTGACGGCAATATTACCCGATGTTTGATAGGCCACATGGACGTCATGTCCCTGGTCATGCAGCCGCATAAACGTGCCGCCCATAGAGATGATATCGTCATCGGGATGGGGGCTGAAGATCAGGCTGCGTTTAGGAAATGGCACCGAGCGTTCGGGATGCGTGGGGATGTTCGCCCCCGGTTTCCCGCCGGGCCAGCCGGTGATGCTGTCGCGAAGCAGATAGAAGACCTGGAGATTGATCTCGTACGCATCGCCTTTTTCCACCAGCAGGTCGCTGAGACCATTGTCGTTGTAGTCGCTGTTGGTAAGGCTCAGGATCGGCTTGCCCAGTTTCAACGCCATGTTGACCACCGCCTTCCTGATCATCGCCGGCGCCCACTCCATGTCACCTGTGAGCCAGGGAGACTTGAAACGCGTAAGCTCGGAAGCGGCCACGTCGTCGAGGACAAACAGGGTATCGTTATGCTGTTGCAGCAGCGACGCGGGGATCTGCTCGGTTACATTCCCTTCCACGGCCTTCTGGATCACCGGCGCCTTCAGCTGACCCCAGGCCATCAGGACGATGCGTTTGGCCTTCAGGATCGTGCTGATACCCATGGTAACGGCGAGACGGGGCACCTGGGAGATATTTTGAAAATCGTGCGAGTTCGCGATACGGGTGGAGTTTTCCAGCGGCACCAGACGCGTATGCGAATAGATGCTGGACCCCGGCTCGTTGAAACCGATATGCCCATTGTTGCCGATGCCGAGGATCTGCAGATCGACACCGCCGGCCTTCTCGATCATCGCTTCGTATTCCAGGCAGTGTTTTTTGATCTCCTCCTTTTTCCATTGTCCATTGGGGATATGGCAGTTGGCGGGATCGATATCGATCTTGTCGAACAACTGTTCCTTCATGAAGCGGTTGTAGCTCTGCAGGGCGTCGTTGTCGATAGGATAGTATTCGTCCAGGTTGAACGTGACCACATTCTTAAAACTCAGTTTCTCATCCCGGTGAAGACGGACCAATTCGGCATACAGGGATTTAGGGGAGGAGCCCGTCGCCAGCCCCAGCACCGCTTTTTCGCCTTTCTTTTCTTTTTCGCGGATAAGCGCGGCGATCTCCTTGCCAATAAAACGGGAGCCTTCTTCCAATGAACCGAAAATTTTTACGGGGATTTTCTCGAATGAGTCTACCATGCTCATAGATGCTGATGTTTTGAATAAGTTGTGATAGTTCCGTTTGCTGCGCGAAAATAATCCCTAATTGCCATATCTGGTGCATTGGGATCAATCGTTTGCAAAGCATTTAACCGGGCAGCCGGTTTCTTAACGATTTGATAGCCTGATATAGCAGGTT
>DASZOW010000499.1:0-4519 GCA_035550615.1 Puia sp. | reverse complement strand
ATAAGTCGTTTTCCCGCAACCGGAAGGACCCATAACGGCGATGATGTGATTGCGGGGGATATCGATGTTGACGTTCTTGACCACGTGGTTGGCGCCAAACGAAGCATTGAAGTTCCTGCTCTTTATAATTGTACTTTCCATTTTCGGGTGATGATCTTGGTAAAGATGTTTAGGAATAAGACCCAGACCAGCAGGATCAGGGATGCTCCCCATGCCAGATCATGCCAGTCGTTGTAAGGGCTGGTGGCATAGTTGAAGATCAGCAGGGGGAGGCTCTGCATGGGTTTGGTCAGGTTGACGGAAAGATAAGGGTTACCGAAAGCGGTGAACAGCAGTGGGGCCGTTTCGCCGGTTATCCGGGCTATGGAAAGCATGACGCCGGAGAGGATGCCGCTGACGCCCACGGGGATGACCACCTTGAAGATGACGCGGTGAAAGGGCATGCCCAGGGCCAGGGCTGCTTCTTTGAGCGAGTCGGGCAACAGTTTCAGGGTCTCTTCCGTGGAGCGGACGACTATCGGCAGCATCATGATGGCGAGGGCCACGCTGCCGGAAAGAGCGGAGAAGCCGCGCAGCGGTTTCACCAGCCAGAAATACGCTACGATCCCGATGACGATACTGGGTATGCCCTGCAGGATATCCGTAGACAGCCGGCACCAGTAGGCCAGCTTGCTTTTTCTGTTCTCGCTGAGATAGACGCCTGCCATGATGCCGATGGGGATCGCGATCAGCGATGCAACGACGATGATGATGATGCTCCCCAGCAGGGCATTGGCAATACCGCCGCCGGTCTCGCCCACCGGTTTAGGGATATTCACCAGGAAATGCCAGTTGATCCTGGTGATCCCCGCCCTGATGATAAAAAAGAGGATCGCCAGGAGCGGTATCACGCAGGCAAAAGCCAGTACATACACGAGGATCTGGAAACCGCTGCTCTTGCCGAGCCTGAATTTTACGCTATCGATCTTCATGACTTAATCGTTGGTGAAGCGATCGATGATCTTTTTCCCGATCATATTGATCACAACGGTTACTAAAAACAGCACCAGCCCCAGCTCGATGAGCGCCGACAGATACACGGGCTTGTCCGCCTCGGTGAACTCGTTGGCGATGACGCTGGCCATGGTATTGCCGGGAGCAAAGATATTCTTCGGGATCAGGCTGGTATTCCCGATGACCATGGTAACGGCCATCGTCTCGCCCAATGCGCGGCCAAGCGAGAGCAGGATGCCCGCGAAAAGCCCCGATTTCGTATACGGAAGCACCACGCTCCGGATCACCTCCCAGCGGGTAGCGCCGAGTCCGTAAGCAGCCTCCTTGAGATGGCTGGGGACCATGCTGATCATAGACCGGCCCAGCGACGCGGCATAAGGGATGATCATCACCGCGAGGATCAGCGAAGAGCTGAAGATGCCGACGCCGATGGGCGCCACCCCGATATGGGATTCGAAGGTGCGGACCAGCGGAACCAGCACTGCCAGGCCCCAGAAGCCATAAATGACGCTGGGAACTGCGGCGATAAGCTCGACAGTATTCTTGAGAAAGTTGGGCAGCCAGCCATTGGGATGGTACTCGCCCAGGAAGATCGCCACCGAGATCGAGAACGGGATCGAGATGATCAGGGCCAGGAACGAGCTAAGCAGGGTTCCGAGCAGGAACGGCCAGGCGCCATAGATATCCTGTACCGGATCCCAAACCTCTCCCCACAGATATTTCGGGCCGAGCGCCTTGATCGATGGCAGGGACTGCACGATCAGCGTCAGGAAGATGCCGAGCACGAGGATGACCATGATCAGCCCCATGAGCATAAGCGTCTTGTTGAAGATATTTTCCGTACGGATCTGCCGGAAAGAGAGCCGCGCCCGCTTTTGGGCCTTTAAGATCGCTTCCGGTGAAGAATTAATTACCCGCAGCGGTAAATCGCTGCGGGTAGGTATACCAGTTTCTACAGATGTATCCATAAAATGCAATTCAGTCAAAGTTACTGCAAGACCGGCTTGCCGTCAAAAGTCACGGTCTTCAGGACAGCGTCTCCGGCGTCGACGGCGGCAGAGGAAAGCGGGGCATAGTATAATGCCGAGCTATACTGCTGTCCATCGTGGATCATCCAGCTCAGGAGCTTCACGAGTTTGGTAGCGCGGTCCTGCGTGCGATCGCCGTATTTCTGCTCCTTATAGATGATCACCCAGCTAAAGCCGGAGATCGGGTAGCCATCGGCTGCATCCGTATTGGTCAGAGATACCTTGGTGTCGGCAGGGATCTGGATATTGGCGGCTGCAGTTACGCTGGCGATGCTGGGGGTAATGAAGTTACCGGCCTTGTTCTGCAGCTTGGCGTAAGGCATATTATTCTGGATAGCATAGGCCAGCTCGATATAGCCGATGCAGCCGGGGGTCTGTTTGATCAGACCGGAAACGCCTTCGTTGCCTTTGCCTCCCAGACCGGCAGGCCAGTTCACGGAGGTACCCTTGCCGACCCTGGTGTTCCATTCTTCGCTGACCTTGGAGAGATATGTGGTAAAAATGGCGGAAGTACCGCTACCATCGGAACGGTGAGCGATGACGATCGAGGTGGAAGGCAGCTTTATGCCCTTGTTGACAGCGGCAATAGCCGGATCGCTCCACTTGGTGATCTTACCCAGGAAGATATCAGCCAGAACGCCGGGAGTCAGCATCAGCGTATCCTTGACGTCGGGCAGGTTATAGCTGAGGACGACGGCGCCCGCGGTTATCGGGATATGAACGGCCGGAGCGCTGAGCGCGGAATCTTGTTTGCCGTTCATGGGAGCATCGGAAGCGCCGAAATCCACGGTCTTGGCGGTGAGTTGGGAGATACCGGCGCCCGAGCCTACGGATTGATAGTTGACCTTGAGGCCATTGGTCTTGGAGTACTCGGAGAATTGTTTGGAGAACAAGGGGTTGTCGAAAGAGCTTCCCGCACCGATGAGCGCGTCGTCGGTCGATGTGCTGTCGGAGCCGCCGCCATTGCTGCCGCCGCCACAGGAAACCATGCTAACGCTGAGGATGGCGAAGAATACGCCTGTGAACAGGGAATGTCTGAATTTAAAGGAATTTAATTTCATGTTTTATACTTATGGTAGTTAAGAATTATTTACCGAATACGAAATAGAAGGTCATGCGATACGCCATATCATAGTCCCCGTTGATCTTGCCGTCCAGGCCTTCGAGCTGGGTCTTATAATGGTTATACCAGATATTAGGCATAAAGTGGACATTCCTGGCCGGGGTAAAGTCCAGACCGGCGGTGATGAACATCTGTTTGTAGGTAACGTCGTTGATAGCCCCGATGGGAGTACCGTCGGTATAGTTGCCAATGGTTGTGACGCCACCTTTATAAGCAGCGTAGATGTTGTTATCCACCTTGTTGTTCGGGTTGTAGCCATCCCAGCGGGCGAAGAAACGCAGTTTGCCCGGAACGATATTGCCATGGATGTAAAGGCTAATGCCTTCGGCATTCGGCGACAGATATTCCGTTCCGCCGGCTCTTTTGGTTGCGGCGATGCCATTTTGGAGATGGTTGATGAAGGCTTCCGCACCGATGGTGAGGGCAGGAGTGTTATAGGCGATATAGGCTTTGGTCATCTGGCGGGAAACGTGGCCGAAATTTGCGCCATCCGGTTCTGCAACCCAGCCGAGCCTTTCGTAGTCGCCATACAGATCGATGATCAGTTTTTTGTCGAAGAACATCGCATATACGTCTCCATAGAACCATTTGAAGTTGTCGGCTTCGGGTTTGGCGCTGCTGCCGTTAGCGGCCAACAGGTCATAACCGAAATTCTTTGTCCTGGGATCGAATGTTCCCTGCAGGCCAATACCCAGGTCATAGGAGGGAGTGCGGCGGATATCGGCGATGGTCCTTTCGATAGAACGGTAGTTCCAGATCTTTTCTGTGAGCATCGGGAATGCCGGGGTTGCCTGTTCGCCGACGACCAGGTCCGTCCCGTTCCAGATATTCTTCCAGCGGATGTTAGCCAGCTTGATATAGAAGGTCTCTTTATTATTCAGCAATTCGTCGCCGCTGGTGCCGTTTCCCGGAGGGTTACCTGCAGGGAAGTTGTCTTCGGCAGCCAACAGCAGTTCGGCGGAGAACTTGTCGGTGATGTTGTAATCATACCCCAGATAGATACGGCGGAACTGGAAAGCGGAACGGTTGGCGGGGATGCCGGTGTACTGGTTGGCGTTTCCACGGTTTAGCGAGTCGGTGTGCGCCTTAACATAATAATCACCGAATGCGTAGCCCCAAAGACGGCCGGAGTTAGCCCTACCGGCTTTAAAAGCAGAATCGCTATTCCATAGATATTGGGCTTGCGAGGCGGTAGTTAAACATAGAAAAGCGGCGATAAATACTAACTGTTGTACGAGGTTGCGTTTCATAAAAGTCTTGGTTCGTTAAAATTTGTTTTGTGCGGTCAAATCCTGTTCGTTCGATTCCGCTGCAAAACAATAGCTAACCAATGACCCGAATGTTAACGGAATATTACCTTAATGTTAACACCTTA
>DASZOW010000498.1:0-3032 GCA_035550615.1 Puia sp. | reverse complement strand
CATATTTCAGCCGAGGGCCTGTGGAAATTAAAACAGATATTTTTGGAGGCTGCCCGCTGTGCAAAACTCAGGAAGACCTCGTTACAGGCTTCGTTGATGTCAAAATTAGAAAGGTGGAGCTGTTCCTCGATGGATTCGACTTTTCTGAAGAGCAGCAACTGATCCACCAGGCTTAGCAGGCGCCGGGCATTCCGGTGGATGGTCGACAATTTATTTTGCATCTGCCCGGCAGCCGTTTCCGCCATAAGGTCCTTGAGAGGGCTTACGATCAATGTGAGGGGTGTTCTGAATTCATGAGAGATGTCCGTAAAGAAAGAGATCTTTCTTTCAGTAAGCTCCTTTTCTTTTTGCTTTTCGAGCAATGCGAGCCTTATTTCATATCGCAGCCGTTCCTGGCGCCGGTAATAATAAAAGAAAGCATAGAAAACGCCAATGGCAAAAGCGGTATAAAGCAGATACGCCCACCATGTCCTGTACCATGGCGGCAACACTGTGACAGAGAGCAACTGCACTTTCCCATTCCATAAGCCGTCCGCGTTTCTCACCCTGACATAAAATTGGTATACGCCCTCGTGCAAATGGCTATAGGCGGCGGTTCGTGCATTGTTTGCGGTGCTCCAATGCTTGTCCCAGCCTTTTAGATAATAGGCGTAATGCAGGTTATCGGCATTCGAATACTGCAATGCGGTAAAATCAAATGAAAGGATCGCCTTATCATAGGGAACGGTTATGCCGGAGATAATGTCTTTATTCCGGGAGGTAATGCTGGCCGTATCCGTCTCGACGGGAGCGTTGTCGATCCTGATGCCGGTGAGGAACAGGCGGGGGGTATTCCTCTTGTCGCAGACGCTATCGGGATAGAAGCTATTAAACCCTTTGATACCGCCGAATAAAAATTCGCCGTCCCTGGCGATCATGGCAGCGTTGAAGCTGAATTGGTTGCTTTGCAATCCATCGGCCTGGGTAAAATTCCTATAGGTCTTTAAGGCGGGGTTGAACCGGCATAGACCATAATATGTGCTGAGCCAGAGATTGCCTTTGCCATCTTCCAGGATCCTCAGGATCCCATTGTTTGGCAAACCGTCTTTGGTGGTAAATTGCCTGAATGCGCCTGTTTCCCGATTGAACAACAGCAATCCTCCGCCTTCGGTGCCGATCCAGAAGTTATGATCTTTGTCCTCATGAATACTCCTGACGGGATAGCCGATAAAAAAAGTTTTGTGTCTTTTTGTTTCCCGGTCGATCTTTATCAAAGAGGTGTAATTGCCGCCCCATAGATTGCCGGACCTGTCTTCCGCCAGGACCTGGATATCGAAAAGTGAGGTGTCGAAGAGCTCGAACCTGTCGGCAGGCCGGTCATATAGATACAGATGGCCCCTGTTGCTGGCAGATGCCCATAAGCGCCGTTTGCCGTCTTCATAGATCTGCCAGACATTCTTCTCCTCGATCTTTGCAATGGAGTTGTAACAGGTATAATGGCTAAAGGTATTGTTCGACCGGTTCAGCTTGTCTATTCCGCCGAACCAGGCGGAGATCCAGATATCGTTTTTGAAGTCCCTGGTAATGCAGGTGACAAAGTTGCTGCTGATAGAGCCCGGGTCTGCGGCCGAATGAATATACTTTCTAAAAAGGTTCTTCTGTTTATCCCAATAGCGTAATCCTGCGCCATCCGTTCCGATCCATAAATTCGACCGGTCGTCCTCGCAAAGAGACAAGATGAAGTCGTTGACATCTTCGGTCCTGCCTTTTTGATACGAGACCGTTTTAAACAGGTTGTGATTTTTTTCGACGATGTTCACCCCGCCTCTCAGCGTTCCGATCCACTGGCGGTCTTCGGCGTCGATGTAGATGGCGTAGATGGCATTACTGTTAATGCTTGCGCCCGCCGAAGAAAGCGGCCGGGCTATGTTCCCTCCCGGCGATATATGCCATACACCATCTCCGTCCGTAGCTATCCATAGCCCGCCCATCGGATCTTCGGTGATATCTTTGACGATCATCCCGGGGACCGGATCAAATCGTTTAAAGGTGTTTTTGCAAACCTTGAATACCCCTGCATCATTTCCGATAAGCAGATCGCCGCCGGAACTTACGAAGATCGAATTGCATTGTGTCAATCCTGACGCGACCCGGGACAGCCGCCCGCTTCCGAGCTCATATTTATATAACCCGAGATCGGTAATAAAGATCCATGCCAGATGCCGGATGGAATCATATTTTATAGCCGGAACATTGTATGTCGCGTCGGCTGCGCGTGGGAGTAGAATTTGTCTGCCTGTTTTTCTGCTGTCGGTAAATGCGATGAGTCCACTATGCGCCGTGCCGACCAGCATCGCGTTGCCGGCTTTTTCTATCGTCAATATAGCGTCATTCAGCGGAGCGGTTTCCGGATTACCGGCTTTTATAAAACGGGGAGTAAAAAAAGCCGCCCGGCAGGGGTTATAGACACTCGCGCCTTTTCCTCCGCCCACCCAGATCTTATTTTGATTGTCCGAATTAATACAATAAACGTGATTGTCCAAAAGAGAGGATGAGTCTCCGATTATGTTCCTGAAAATGCGGAAGGAATTGCCGTCGTACCTGTTCAGGCCGTCATAGGTCCCGAACCACATGAAACCGTTGTGGTCTTTGTAAATGCAGGTTACGGCATTGTTCGAAAGTCCCTGGTCGATGCCCAGGTATCTTACGGATAATGAGTCGGAGGCAAAACAATTTCCTGTCCAGCAAAGGAGATATAAGCAAATGGCGTATTTCATGTGTAGCAAAAGACCTCTCCTAAATATAGCTAATTTAATATATATTCGGGCTATTATTTGGCTGCGGCGGGTTTGCAGATCATTAATATGAAAATAAAGGCTCCCTGTGGAAACAGCGAGCCTTGATAACAATTGCTTGTATGATCAGTAACCGGGGTTTTGAACGAGTTGCAGATTTTTATTCATTTCGTCATAGGCGATAGGCAGGAAGTAATATTTGGGGTTCCATGCTCTGCCGCCGGAGTAATCCAAGTTGGCATAGTTGCCCGCTCCGCT
>DASZOW010000497.1:0-2773 GCA_035550615.1 Puia sp. | reverse complement strand
CACCGCTAAGCTGCTGTTGCTGCCATACGGCATAGTCCTTATATTGTATCGGCAGCGGCCGTAACGACAAAGGATCATTTTTGGCCAGGGCATTGTAAAATTGCAACAGCTCATTCAGCACAACGCTCTTCGACCAGCCATCGCTGATGATATGATGAAGGTTATAAAAGAAAACCCATTTATCGGTGTCCACCTGCAGGAGCATTACCCGCAACAGACACCCGGCAGCAAGATCGAAAGGTCTTACCATCTCCTGCTGCACTTTTCGTCTCACGGCCGCCTCCTTTTCGTCCTCCATGCGCAGATCGATGCCATCGATCCGGAAACCCGTCTCCTCCATGGAGAGAATTATTTGTCTTACCTCGCCTGACGCATTCTCGCGGAAGGCAGTACGAAGTATCTCATGCCGGTTTATCAATCCCTGAAAGGCCTGTTCCAGCGCCTGGACCTGCAATTCGCCTTCAAAGACAAATAAGCCGGGTACGTTATAAGCAATATTGCTTTCCTCTGTCTGGCTCAGGAGCCAAAGACGCCGCTGGGATGATGACAACGGGTAGTCATTCATTGGCGGGGCCAGCGGGATACCCGAGAACTGGTCTTGCCGTGTCCTGTCGATCAGTAAGGCCTGTTCCTCCAGAATAGTGTGATTGAAAAGCTCATGGAATTCTACCCTCACTCCGAATACCCGGTGGAGCTGGCTGGCCAGGCGGGTAGCCTTTAGACTATGCCCTCCCAGCGAAAAGAAATTATCTGTAACGCCGATGCGCTCTTTTCCCAAAACGTCGGACCATATCTCCGACAACCGCCTTTCCGTCTCCGTCCGGGGTGCTTTATACGCTTCGTCCGAAAGATCTTTTTGCCTGTCCAGCGCCGGCAGCCGCCGGCGATCGACCTTGCCGTTAGCAGTCAACGGGATCGAAGCGATGCGGATATAATAAACTGGCCACATATAGGAAGGAAGTTCCCGGCCCAGATACTCTTGAAATGTACTTTCTTCTATTTCGTGTTCACTAACCACATAGGCCGCAAGCTCCTTCTCTCCGCCTGCTCCCGGCATGGCTATCACGACAGCCGATGATACTCCTTCGATGGCCATTATCTTCCGGGCAACTTCTCCGGGTTCAACCCGATAGCCCCGGATCTTTACCTGGTCATCGATCCTGCCAAGAAATTCGACGTTACCATCCGGCAGCCATCGGCCACGATCACCGGTGAGATAGAGTGTGCCTGTACCCCGGTATGGGTCTGCCAAAAACCTGTCGGCAGTGAGCGCATGGTTGTTCCAATATCCCTGAGCAACCCCGTCGCCACCAATGCGGATCTCGCCAGTTACGCCCACGGGGCAAAGACGACCCTTGTTGTCCGTAATATATACCCAGCTGCGGCAAAACGGTTTGCCGATGGGAATGACAGCCCCCGTGTCCAGGGTATCCACCCGCGTCAACAGCTTCCCAATCGTCGTTTCTGTAGGTCCATAGTGATTGTACACCTCACAATGCGCGCCCGCCGTACGGATCATCGACAACAGTTCGCCGTTCAGCTGCTCGCCGCCGAAAATGAGGCAGTGTCTGGGCAGGAACAGGTTGGGGCCTTCCTGCAAAGCCTTCCAGTGTGAAGGAACGATCTTTATGCAATCCAGGTCCGCCGCAGCCAGCCGGTGGCCATTCATAGCTTCTTCCGCAGAAAAAACGTGAAGGACGCCCCCCGTCAGCAGGGCAGTGTACAGTACGGTATTACCCAGATCGGCTACGGGGCTCGATACCAGGCCAAAGCTCCGACAGCTATCGATATTGGTCCGGGCACGAATGCCGGCAACATAATCCACCAGCGAGCGATGGCTAATCATCACACCCTTGGGCTGCCCTGTCGATCCTGACGTATAGATAATATAGGCGATGGTCTCAGGTCCGATGTCAACCATCGGCGTAGTATATGCGCCGACGATCTCGTCCAGCTGGATATCGATGGCGACTGTCGTTCCGGCATATCCCGGAACATCGAATAAATAATCTGTAGTGGTGATCAAAGCCTTGATGTCCGTATCCTTTACAATAAACTCCTTGCGGGATGCCGGATGGCCTGTATCGATGGGAACATAGGCAGCGCCGGCCTTCAGGACGGCCATAAGGGAAATTATCCAATACTCCGACCTGTCGAGCAAAATACCAACCCTGTCACCGGGATTTACGCCGGCTACGGAGTGCAGATAACCTGCAAGCGCTCCGGCCTGTTCCTTAAGCTCCCTGTAGGTCAGGAGACGACCGCCCGACAGGACTGCGGGCGCTTCCGGTGAAAGCCCGGCCTGCTTATCGAAAAGTCGGACCACCGTTTGATCAGCCGGGTAGTCGCCGCCACCGGGACTAAACTGTTCAAGCAGCCCGCGTTGCTCTTCCATGCTCAGCAGCCCGAGTTCGCCCACCGTGATCTCCGGATGCTCGAGGATGGTATTTATCAACTGGATCAAATGCGCTCCCAGCTGACGGATCAGGGTCTCTTCATATACATTTCCATTGTATTTGAAATTGAAGATCATGCTGTCGCCCGGAATGACGATCAGGGTAAGATCATAAGTATTATGCCCCATGGCGCCGGTGGAAAGGAATGAAACTTTCCCCGATGCATCGGCCGTGCCGAGATCCTTTTCAATTCGCTCCTGGATTGGAAAATTTTGAAATTGAAAGATATGGTCGAAGAGGTTGCGTCCGAGCGGGGTCTGTGCCTGCACCTGCGCCAGCTGCGTATAGTGATGCGGCATGCCCGCTATCGCCTCCCG
>DASZOW010000496.1:0-4757 GCA_035550615.1 Puia sp. | reverse complement strand
GCGATGACCAGGCAAATAACCGTCAGCAGCCGGAAGGCGAATAACACGGGACGAAGAAAATTCTTCCAGGAGCGAGTGCCTTTGAAAGCGCGCACGGAGGAGACCATGACGGTAGCCTTAGCGGCATCGCCACGTTTGATCTCCCACCAGATCAGCAGCGGGATAAGCGCCAGGAGCCCGAAAAAGCCCGGCTGACTAAAATAGATATGTCGATACCAATCGTATAGCACGTAGACTTAATTAATTTGTTGCGTCTCTCTGGTCCCGGCGGCTGCCGCACTGGCCTTGCGTTCTTCCTCATCTTTCCGGTGTTGCTCGAGCGTTTCGATGGCCAGCCGCACGCCGCGGAAATGTTGTCCGCTATCGGCAATTCCCGGCTGGTACTTGGCGAATTTGACGAAATCACTCATCCGCAAGGCTTCCGCCAGCCCGCCGAATACGTCACCCGGCAGCGCCTGCCGTCTCAATTGTCCGATGAGCTCTTCGCTGGTTTCCGTCAGGCTGGCGATCTGCAGGCGCCGAAGCAGATAGACCCGGAGGATCTCGCTCATCCGGCTGTAGTAGGCTTTCATGGCGCCGGTATCGGGCAGATGCTGGCGTTCCAGCTCTTCCAGCTGTTTTATGGCTTCTTCGTAAGGTGATAACCGTGGGGCGGCCGCCGCGGATTCCAGCTTTTTGAGCAATTTCTTTTTCCAGATAAGCCAGAATACCAGTGCCGCGCATGCGAGGGTGAAGGCGGCAACGATCCAGCCGATCCAGCGGGCGAATGGATTAGGCACATCGATGATATCCTTGATATCGTGAAAATCTTTGGAGGGGTCGATCTTCGTATAACCGACCGAGATGCGGATAGAATCGCTCAGCACTGTTTTACTTCCGGCCAGAAAGGGAAGCCGCGGGATCGCCCATGTGCCCGAGTCGAAACTGGTAAGGGTAAGATACTGCCGGTAGGATCGCTCACCTGGCCTTACCGTCGTATCGATCTTTCCCTTGTCCAGCCAATCGAAATGAGGCAGGGAATCGAGTCCCGGCCATGCAAATGGAATGTTATCCGGCACAGTAACGTCGAGCCGGAGATGGATCGGTTCCCCTATAACGATCTTCTCCTTATCCACGGTAGCCTGTATCGCTGCGGGGGGCGGCGATGGCTTTGGAACATGTTTTTGCTGGGCATGGAGAACGAAGACCGGCAGAAACAGGGAAACAACAATGATATATGATCTTAATGGTCGCATGTACTATCCCGGCCGATGGCGTCCGACAAAAAACCGTTGCAGGATCTTGACGTAATCCTCGTCTGTCCGCAAATGCAGGAGATCGCATCCGGCTTTCTGGAAAATGCTTTTACATTGTTCTGTCTGGTTAAAAAAATATTGTTGGTAATTCGAGCGGACCAGGAAATCGCTCGTATCCACCCAATACCGCCCGCCCGTCTCGGCATCTTCGGCCTCGATCATCCCGATGGGCGGCAGTTCCATATCCATTTTATCGTAGACCTTGATCCCGACAATATCGTGTTTTTTCCCGGCCACTTTGAGGGCTTCGTCGAAGGCCGGCTCACGGCGGGGAGCATTGCTGTCCGCGCTTCCGTTGCCGTCCAGAAAATCGCTGAGCAGAAAGACGATGGCTTTCTGGCGGGCGGAGCGGTTAAAGAAACGGATGACCTCGCTGAGGTTCGTACCCCTTCTTTTCGGCTCAATGGTAAGGAGCTGGCGGACGATATAAAGCACATGTTCGCGGCCCTTTTTCGGGGCGATATAGGCTTCTACTTTGTCGCTGAAAAAGATGACCCCCACCTTGTCGTTGTTATTGATCGCGGAAAAGGCCAGGACCGCACAGACTTCTGTGATCAGGTCCTTCTTACTGGCATGCACGGTCCCAAAGAGAGAGCTGGCGCTGATATCTACGAGGAGGAAAACGGTAAGTTCGCGTTCTTCTTCGAATAATTTGCTGAATGGATGGTTGAAACGGGCGGAAACGTTCCAATCGATAAACCGGATATCGTCCCCCGCGGCATACTCCCGGACCTCGCGAAAGCTCATGCCTCTCCCCTTGAAGGCGCTATGATATTCGCCTGTAAAGAGATGACGGGTAAGCCGTTTGCTTTTTATCTCGAGCTCCCTGACCTTTTTGAGTATTTCGGCGGTAGTGAGCATGTGGTTTACGGAATAGGAATGACTTTCAATACTTCGTCGATGAGGTTCTCGACATTTACACTTTCCGCCTCGGCCTCATAGGTGAGTCCGATTCGGTGACGCAATACGTCCTTGGAGATCGAACGGACGTCTTCGGGGACCACGTAACCGCGTTTGCTGAGGAAAGCATTGGCTTTGGCTGCCAGGGCAAGGTTGATGCTGGCCCGGGGGCTTCCGCCATAGGCTATCAGGGGCTTCAACTTCTCGAGTTTGTATTTCTCGGGGGTTCTGGTGGCAAACACGATGTCGAGGATATAGTGTTCCACTTTCTCGTCCATATAGATCTGGCGGCAAAGCTCCTTGGCCTGGAGTATCTCCTGTATGGATACTACCTGTTCGACCTTAGGCGACTGGCCGCCCTGCACGTTTTGCCGGATGATCAGCTGTTCTTCCTGTTTGCTGGGATAGTCGACGATCACCTTCATGATGAAACGGTCCTGCTGGGCTTCGGGGAGTGGGTAGGTGCCTTCCTGTTCCAGTGGATTTTGCGTGGCCAGGACCAAAAAAGGCTCTTCGAGCTTATGGCTCGCCTCGCCGAGGGTCACCTGGCGTTCCTGCATGGCTTCGAGCAAGGCGCTCTGGACCTTGGCCGGCGCCCGGTTGATCTCATCGGCCAGAACAAAATTGGCGAAGATGGGTCCTTTGCGGACCACAAATTCATGTTTTTGCTGATTGTAGATCATCGTACCTACGACGTCGGCCGGCAGCAGATCGGGAGTAAATTGAATGCGGCTGAAATTCGCATGGATGGCCTGAGCCAACGATTTAATAGTTAATGTCTTAGCCAGGCCCGGGACGCCTTCCAGCAAAACGTGGCCATTGCTTAACAATCCAATGAGCAGGCGGTCAAGCATTTGATGCTGTCCTATGATCACCCGTCCAACTTCATCCCGCAACCTGTCGATAAAGGCTGCCTGATATTGGATCTTACTGTTTAATTGTCTGATATCCTCTGCCGTATAAAGCATAACTGAATTACTTGTCTGGGGCTCGAAATTACGAATTCGTATCGGCAACTAGCTTGCCAATTTTACGGGTTCGATGACGAGCTGTCTGTGGATAAATTTAATATGAAATATTTGCTATATGTTAACAATAAGTTTTGAGGGCCGGCAGTTTTAAACCTGGAATGTCAAGCGGCTTCCAAACCGAAAACCGGCCGGATGTTTTGCAAATGGACGATATTGACCGTTATCGCGGGTATCCTGACAACGAGCTGTACTCAAAGAAGCGTCTCTGGAAAGGATCTTGACCTTTTGACGGCGACACCCTGGAGATATGAAAAGGCGGGATTCGACAATGATGACGGAACATTCAATGCCCTCGATCCGAGCATCGGCGGGAATGAAAGAGACAATATCATCATCTTTTGCAAGGACGGGACCGGATATTCTCAACTGAGCCACCAGGGCCGGAACGGCAATCCCGATAGTCTTCCCTTTATCTGGGCCTTTCAGAAAGGCGATAGCATCATCTATTTCCAGGATCAATATTACAAGGTAAGAGAACTCTCCCCTCATCGCTTCGAGATATATGCGGATGAGCAGCTGGGCAGATCCAATACCCGGTATACCATCATCCTCAGGCGCTAGCTCCGGGGCTCTAGGAAAGATATTTGGCTACAATAGGCACTCTCCTGCCGACGCCAAAGGCTTTACAGCTTACCCGGATAATGGGGCAGAACTGATTCCGTTTGTATTCGCTGGTGTTCACCAGCCGAAGGATGCGTTTGACTACGGCAGGATCGATGCCCATGGCAATGATCTCTTTGGGTCCCTGGCGGCGTTCTATGTATTGATACAGCACTTTATCGAGGACCTCATATACGGGAAGGCTATCGCTGTCCTTTTGTCCCGGCCGAAGTTCTGCGGAAGGCGCTTTTTCGAGAATGTTCTTTGGAATGATCTCGCTGTTCCGGTTGATATCGCGGGCCAGTGCATAGACCTGACCCTTATACACGTCGCCGAGTACGCTCAGGCCGCCGGCCATATCTCCGTAAAGCGTTCCATAGCCGGTGGACAATTCACTTTTGTTGGACGTGTTCAGCATCACATAGCCGAATTTATTGGCGAGTCCCATGACGATATTTCCGCGGGCGCGGCTTTGCAGGTTTTCTTCCGCCAGTCCGAATGGCAGGCCTTCGAATACAGGTTCCAGCGTGTGAAGCAATGCCTCATACACTTCTCGGATGGGGATGATATCATAGGGATTGCCGAGATTGCGGGATAATTGTTCTGCGTCGCTTACTGAATGCGAAGAAGAATAGGCGGATGGCAACAGGATGGCGCGGACGTTGGCCGCTCCGAGCGCCTCGCAGGCGAGGGCAAGAGTAACGGCGCTGTCGATGCCTCCGCTGCTGGCGATGATGGCCTTTGTAAAACCCATCTTATAAAAATAATCGCGGATGCCCAGGATGAGTGCGCGGCGGATCTGGCGGATATTTCTTTCCTCGACCAGGTATTGATGGATCAGCGCCGGATCGTTGACCCTGGATACCCGCATATCCTTGTCGAGCACCGCTGTGGGTGCGGTCACAGGCTGTACGCCCTCGGCGGCCGGTTC
>DASZOW010000495.1:0-6984 GCA_035550615.1 Puia sp. | reverse complement strand
ACGACAAGGACAAGATCGCCTTTGTCACCAGCGCTATGCCTGGCAAGCAGATGACAGGTTACATCAGCCGGCAATCAATGAATGTCAACACGCAGTACCGGTCGGAAAGGATGGAGGCGGATGTCTATAACCAGGACGGCCGGCTTTCCCCGGGCATGTATGCCGATGTGCTGGTCTATTCGAAAGGCAACCCCGCCGCGCTAACTGTGCCTTCTTCAGCCGTTGTAACTTCGACGGAAAGGAAATATGTGATCGCTGTCCGTGACGGTAAGACGGTAAAGGTCGATGTGCAGACAGGCAACAGGAGCGGTTCCCGGATCGAGGTGCTTGGGGCGCTTAAGGCCGGCGAGCAGGTGATTGCGAATGCAAATGACGAGATAAAAGAAGGTATCGCGGTAAAATAAGCGCATGCAGACGCCGGGCGGTAAGCCGCCCGGCGTTTTTTATTTTCTGGACTCTCTCTCTACCAACAAATAGCCTTTCCCGGATACGGTATAGATAACATGCGAGCGACGACCATCCTTGAGTTTTTTCCGCAGATTGTTCATATGCACCGATAAGCTCCCCGTTTTACACCGCCCCTCACCCCATGCGCCGGCTACAAGCTCATCCCGCCTAACGATCCTGTTCTTGTTCTTCATCATATACTCCAATAGCAGGAACTCGCTGGCAGTAACGGCAACCGGTTTCCCGGACCTACTGACCTCTCTGCTGTCCTTGTCCAGGATGATATCCCCTGTCTGCAGCTTGTTCGATCGCGGCAAAAGCGGTGGAGCACGCTTCAGCAGTGCGCGAATGCGGGCAAGGAACTCCCGTTTATCCGCGGGCAAAGGCAGATAGTCGTCGGCGCCGGCCGCAAATCCCTGCAATACGGCGTTCTTGCCCGGCGGGGCCAGCATCAGCAGCGGAATACGGTCGTTTATCCTGCGGATGCGGATGCACAACTCACAGCCATCCATATCGGGCAAACGGCTGTCCAATGTCACCAGATCGAAATGCCGGCCTTTCAGCAGGGTCAGCGCTTCGGCAGCAGCAGTGGCTATATCGACATCGTATAGTGGGTCTTGCAGTACGGCGCTATATTCGCCCGAGATCAACGGATCCGGCATAATAAATAATATCCGTATAACAGACATCCCAGTTAGATTTGAGTTTCTGAAGAGGCGAATCCCGCCCTGTGGAGCATTGGTACGCCATGGCATACCCCGGCGGTCGCCCTTTAAATAAACGCGGAGATGTTCACAACGGCCGGCGGCGGTCCTCGTAACCGGCATGCCGGTACAAAATTCCAAATTGCCGAAGGGACCGGATGTTCGATAAACATGGCCGTGCAGGAAATCCTATGTACCGGCGCCGGAGCAGGCGCCACGGCGAATAAGTATTTAAGGTCATACCGCTTGTCGATCGTCAACGGCCGGCAATGCAAGTGGGTGATAGAGACAAGATAGGTTCCGGCGGCAGGTTCCTGCGTATGCGAAATACGGTGCTTATGAACCCATGCCGGACGGTTGGCGCAGAGATAGAATTTGTAAGACAGCTGAGGAACCAAAAGAAGTAGGGAAGCAAGGCCAAAGAGGCCATGCAGCAATTTTTTATCCCAGCACTTTATGGTCGGTGTTTTCATAACATGCTGTCTTCAGACAGAAATCCCGATGAAAGTACAACATTAGGATGAACCGGCCATAAAGGCCGGCGTAACAATCCGGATGGATCCCTGCTACCGGGTGCGGGCCTTGATCCTGGCGGCGATCCATCCGCCGTCTATGACCGCTCCGGCCGCGCATGCGTAAGCGATCAAAGCGTCGCCTGCGTTTTGAGCTATTCGACCGGAGGCGACCAGCCAAAAGCCCAGAATGGCAAAGAGCGTGATCCCGGCACCCAGCCAATAATAACTTTTCACGCGGATCACGGCGGCCAGGGGCAAGAAATGCAAACCGGCGATCAGCGCAAAACTCGGGACCAGCCACTTCTCGTGTCCGGTGCGAATAAGGGCTATCCAGGTGGCCATGATGGCGACTCCTTCCAAAATGAAAATAAGCGCGTACCGGGAAGCAACACTGGATACTGTTCTCCGGCGCGTTGCGGCCATCGATCCATGGTCCTGCAAGCTGTCTTCAAGGTTATAGAGGCTAATGGAATGGAACGCCAGTATTACGACAGCCACCAGCACAATTATCGCGGCCGCCACATAATCACGGAAATTTATAGCATATTCACCGATCATTACCCAGGCCATCGCAAAAAGGATCATATGGAATATCTCCCCTCTCGCCGCTTCTACCTTATCTTTAGTTAATTGACGTGTTGCCATATTTGAAATCCGACTTTATAGCGTTAAAGATACCCAGGGACTTGAATTTGGGGACAATCATACTAAATTTTTAATGCCAAGTTGCTGAATGTTAAAAGTCTCCCGGCTAAAAATTCCGTACGCAAAAGCGTTTAACTTTATCATCTCAAGAATTTGAACATATCGATTATCCCCTCTCTTTTCTAAGAGAGGGCTTTTTGTTTCAGGTTATCCTCCGACCGCATTCTTATTATATCCTGAAACAGGCACAACCTGTGGTGCAAGCTCATAGTTGGCGGCAAATCTGATGGTGTCATCCATTCTTAAAAACAGTTCCTGTCTCGACCGGTTCCAGTGCTGCATGGCTTCCGTTTGCCCGGCAGAGCCGCGCGGAAAATCCCAGAAGCGGGCTGCAGTTGAAGAGCAATGCAAGGTGAGCTCATGATTGCCATGGTCGGTGACATAGCGTCTCGCACCACAGACGGGGCAGTTATAGGCGACATCGGGAATAATATAATTTTCCAGGTTTCCAGATTGATCATTCATACAGTTCATTATTTTAAGAAAGAGGCCGGCTCATGTGAGGCGGCCTGATATTGAGCGCTGACACAGGAAGCAAAATTCTTCGGCAGACCCTTACCGCCGGCAAAGGCCACGAAGTGAATGGACATATTTTCAAGTCCGGGAAGGCGGGCCACGCAAGTCGGGGCATTGGCAAGGAAAACTGAAATGGAATGAGAATATCCCGGCCGACACGGGTTTCATTATGGAGGCCAGCGGCGGGATCCGGAGTACCGGTGCGGTCAGCGCTACTATCTTCTGTACTTCATAGCGTTTGTCGAGCGAGAGGATCAGGCGGTGATCATAATTATGAAGCCCCGGGGCCACCTGTTGGCCTGAAGCACGGTGGATCGCAGCCCGGAGAAACACCGGCCGGTTTGCGTACTCATAGAATTTATAGGAGAGCTGTGCGGTAAAGAGCATTAAACTGATCACTGCAAAGGCGCATTGATATGCGACCCACGTTCTTCTATGTTGTAGAGGGCTCATGTCCCGTGATAAACCGATACAAAGTTACCGAATTCTTACGAGCTCCGGTAAGGTCGTTTCGGATGCGGCAATTGCAAGGACGGAAACGACACAGCGTCGAATGATGCGCATTCCGGTATATTTGCACTGCCAAACACCTGGCCTGGCTCTTTATGACCATTTTATTATTTACCGGAATTCTTTTTGCGGCGGCGCTGGTAGCGGGGCTGCTGGGGTCGCTTACCGGACTTGGCGGCGGCGTCGTGATCATTCCCCTGCTGACCCTGGTCTTTAAGGTGGATATTCATTATGCGATCGGGACGTCGCTGGTCAGTGTCATTGCAACCTCGTCGGGTGCGGCGGCAGCCTATGTGCGGGAGGGCATAACCAATATCCGGCTCGGCATGTTCCTGGAACTGGCTACAACGGCAGGAGCTATCGCCGGCGCGTGGATGGCGGCGTTCATGCCAACCTCGGTGATCGCGATCCTATTCGGGATCGTATTGGTCATTTCGGCCGCGCTTTCGTTTGCGCGAACAGCCGATCCCCTGACGACCGGGCCCTCGAGCCGGCTGGCGGGCAAGTTGCGGCTGAACAATACTATGCCTACTCCCGAGGGTAAGATCCCTTATTTTGTAAAAAATGTGGTCGGCGGATTCTTTATGATGAATATCGCGGGCATCATCTCGGGTTTACTGGGTATCGGCTCGGGGGCGTTGAAAGTGATCGCCATGGACAATGTGATGCGCATCCCCTTCAAGGTATCTACTACCACCAGCAATTTTATGATCGGAGTAACGGCGGCGGCCAGCGTCGGCGTTTATCTCAAACGCGGGTATATCGATCCTGGCTTGTCGATGCCCGTGATGTTGGGGGTGCTGGGCGGTGCGTTCATCGGCAGCCGCGTGCTGACAAAGGCCAGGACAACCAGCCTGAAGATCCTTTTTGCATTTGTCATCCTGGTGCTGGCGGGGGAGATGATCTACAATGGCATCACACACAATATCTGATATGGAGTCTAAGAGAAAACGCATGCAGGATACCGATATAGAGACCGTGATCGGTTATCTTTTAAGATATGGTGTTCTGTCGGCCTCGCTGGTGGTGATAGCGGGTGGGATCGTCTATCTGATCCGGCATGGACATCAGCTTCCGTCCTATACGCAGTTCAGCGGGGAGCCGGATAAACTGCGAAACCCGCGGCTGATGTGGCAGGCGGTGATGCGGGGAGAGGGCCGGCCGTTGATACAGCTGGGACTCCTGATCCTGATCGCTACACCTATCGCCCGGATCGCCTTCTCCATCTTCGGTTATCTCTTGGAAAAAGACTATCTGTACACCGTGCTGACAGTGATCGTGCTATTGGTCATCCTGCTGAATTTCTAGTCTCGCCGGACTCTTATTCTTCCTCCTCTTCGAAAAACTCTTGCTCGCTTGCGGGCGGGTAGAGACTTTCCAGCTGCTCTGCCGTTTCTTCATCTACTTCTTCCACCAGTTTGAAGATCGGTTCGTCGAGATATTTGAAAAAGTCCTCGGCCTGGGGCAGAAAGCTGCGCATCAGCACGGTCTCTTTTGTCTGCAGGATCACCGAAATGAGTTCGATGTCGGAATCGGCGTCTACCTGTATCAGGTAATACGTGTTGGGCTTTAAATCTCCAAAGCTGGCCATAGTGAAATGATTTGATCTGTAAATTTCCTTTATTAATATATACCCTAGGGTGAAATTATTCTTAACAACAGACCGCGACGCATGTTGATGGTATGGTCAAAAAAAAACCGCTTTTTCTCCCCGGTCAGTTTTATTCGCGGTCTCCTGACATAAGGTTGTCACAGACCGGTGGTTACTTTGTTTCAACAACAAAAAACCATTTTTTTATGTCAACCATCACTCCTCTCTTAAAAGAATTGGACCAGGAAGCCCAAACTACGCGTAAAATGCTGGAACGCGTTCCTACCGCCTATTTCAACTGGCAGCCGCATCAGAAGAGCATGACCATCCAACGGCTGGCTACTCATATCGCCGAGTTGCCGGGCTGGGTTACGATGGCCCTCACCACGGACGGGCTGGATTTTGCCGATAATCCGTACAAACAGGAAGAGGTCCACAATACCGCCGAGCTCATGGACTATTTCGAGCGATCGCTGGAAGACGGCCGGACGCATCTGGCAAAGACAAGCGAAAAGACTTTGGATGAGCCCTGGACCCTCCGTAATGGCGAACAGGTCTATAACGTCGCCACCAAAGGCGAGATCGTCCGGATGGCCTATTGCCAGATCGTGCATCATCGTGCACAGCTGGGCGTCTTTCTCCGTTTGCTGGACATCCCGATCCCGGGCAGCTATGGCCCGAGTGCGGATGAGCATGAGGCCTAATGATTTAGCTTCCCCGCAAAGACAAAGATGTCTGCCGCAAGAAGCGCCGGCCTCTCCATTGCAAGGAAATGACCACCGACAGGAAGCTCGGTCCATTGACGAATAGTAAACAGCCGTTCCGCATATTCCCGGGGTGCGTTCACCATATCTTTGGGTGCAATGCAAATAGCGGTGGGGATATCGATCCTTTCCTGCGGCAGTTTTTGCGGGCTATGCATGGTCTCATAGTAGAGCCGGAAGGATGAACCCGAGGTCTGGGTTATCCAGTAGATCGTCAGGTTGACCAGCAGCTCGTCCCGTGTATAGACCTGTTCGAGATTTCCCGGATGGTCGGTCCAGGCATAAAACTTATCGATGATCCATGCTGCCAGTCCAATGGGCGAATCATTGACGGCATAGGCCAGGGTCTGTGGTTTGGTGCTTTGCAGCAGGCCGTAGGCCCCGTCCTGCATCAGCCATTGCTGCCCCCGGCGGAAGTAGTCCTTTTCCGCTTCGGTCATATCCGGGACCTCGGACCGGTTTCGATTCCCATAGGGTACATCGGTAAGATGCAGTCCGCGGATACGATCCGGAAACCGCATAGCCATGGCTTCGGCAATGCTGCTGCCCCAGTCCCCACCATGGACCAGGTATCTTTGGTACCCCAGTTTCTTCATGAGCCCTGCAAACAATTCCGCGATGCGGGGGATGCCCATGCCGGCCTTCATCGGTTTATCGGAGAAGCCGAAGCCGGGGATCGAGGGTACGACGACGTCGAACGAGAGGCCGTCCGGCGACTTAGCCGTCAGCAATGGGATGACCTTTAGAAACCGGGCAAAGGAGTCCGGCCACCCATGCAGGAGCAGGATGGGAATACTGGCGGCGCTTGCTGCCGATGCACTGTCCGCACCGCGTTCATGGATGAAATGCAGGCCGAAACCATCTACCGTAGTCCGGTAATGATGAAGCGCGTTGAGCTGGTCCTCCTGTTCCTTCCAGTCGAATCCGTGAGCCCAGTGCGTGCACAGGTGCCGAAGATATTCGAGGTTGGCGCCATATTGCCAGCCGCTGTCTTCGATCTCGTCCGGCCAGCGCGCCCGTCCCAATCGCTCCCGCAGATCTTCAATGATATAGGGGGAGATGGCGATGTTGAATGGTTCGATATCCGCCGCTTCCGCCGTGCTGTGTGGAGCAGGCATTGTTTGCGTATTCATGGGAAGTGTTTTGGTCATCGCTGCAAATATTCGACCATGTTTCCTAATTCATTTTCAACAAGTTGCCGGGCGGATCAGCTGTCTTGAAGCCATTGTGGG
>DASZOW010000494.1:0-4459 GCA_035550615.1 Puia sp. | reverse complement strand
ACGATCCCACCCCCGGCGCGGAAAAGACCGTGACCTTCTATGCCATCAATCAATACGACACCAGCCGTCTGCGCAAAAACCTGCACGAGTACCAATCCCATCTTCCGGCCACCGTATCGGTACGATATTATTGATCCGGTGGGATCGATCCCCCCGTTGCCCGCTGCAAAATGCCTGGCCCCAGCCGGGCGCCGGACGCCAATGTAAATCGTTACCTTTGCAGACAATGCCCGACAAGGAAAAACTTCGCATCGATAAATATCTCTGGTCCATCCGGCTGTTCAAAACCCGGTCGGAAGCCGCCGACGCCTGCGCCAAAGGAAAAGTCAAATACAATGGCGACGCCGCCAAAGCCTCCAAAACCGTCAGCATCGGCGACGAATACGAGGTCAAGACCGAGACCAAACGCTGGCGCATAAAAGTCACCGGCCTGCTCGACCACCGGCTGCAATATTCGCAGGCGATCAATTACTATATCGACATCACACCCGCCGAAGAAATCGAACGTCTCCAATTCCAGGCCGCCAGCTTCAACACCGGCAAACGCCAAAGCAAGATCGGCCGCCCCACAAAAAAACAACGCCGCGAACTCGACGACTTCCTCGAAGAATAACGCCGGGTCACCGCGCACAGCCCCGAAACCACGCGCACCAGGCGCCCCCGCCACAGATCCCCGCCGAAAACGCCCACCACGCGCACCAAACGCCCCCGCCACGCCGCAAGCGCCCCCATCCAATAACCCGCCGGGACAAATCAACAGTGCCAAAAATCTCCCGCATCCATCTCGCAGTCCCGCAAAATACCTTTAAGTAGAATTTCCTGAACGCTTATATAAACCCTTATTCTATCATGAAGCGAAAACTCGTAGCCGGATTCGTCCCGGCCCTGCTGGTATTGTTGTTCATGTACACCGGCTTCAACAAACTCTTTGCCCTGGCCGACTTCACGTCAAGCATGTTAAACCAGCCCATCCCCCACTGGCTGGCATACGTCCTGGCAAGATGCATCCCCATCGCCGAGATAATCGCCGCAGGCTGCCTGCTGTTTAACGCGACCCAAAAACCAGGTCTGTACCTCTCCTTTTTGCTCCTTGCCACCTTTACCGTCTACATCAGCCTTATCCTCCTGCATGTATTTCCAAAGATCCCCTGCAGCTGCGCCGGCATCTTCCGCAAAATCGGCTGGCAGGAACATCTCTGGATCAATCTGGCCCTGCTGACCCTCACCGGCCTCGCCCTCTTGCCCTACATCCGTAACGCTTTTACTCACCATTAAAAAAATCGACATGAAAAAGATCAAATGGCATCTGCTGCTCCTCGCAGCCTTCGGCATCTGCGCCGGCTATGTCAACAAACCGCCCAAGGTCGTTCATCAAAGCATGGACACCTATCAGTTTGCCTATTCCGCGCCCGGCAAATACTACTATGGCGATGACCTGACCTCCGTAGGCGCCAGGGCAGGGATCGATTACGACTGCGTGATGGCAGCGACCATCTGCACCTTCATTGCCAATCCGGCCAGCGAACACGAAGACGGCGGCGGAACATTTTTCTACACCACCGATGTTCCTAATTCAGGGATCATCAATAACGCCGTATTCGAGTGGTTCTGATAACCGGCGCCAACCGGTAATGCATGATCGACCCAGACCCTAATCCGGATTCTGCACGACCCCGCTCAGATCGATCTCCTGCTGCGGAATAGGGAATGCATACCGGGGGCTTCCGGGCAACAAGGAGAAGGCCTGCCCACCATATACCCGGCTCAGCGTCACAGCAAAGGCCGGGTATTGATTTAACCGCCGCAGATCATAGAACCGCACTTCCCGGAAAACGGTCTCCTTGCGTTTCTCCGCCAGCACGAAATGCAACACCGAATCCCGTGTCAACCCCGCAGCGGAATAGGGCAGAAAACGTCCACTCCGCCAGCGTTTTGCCAGCAATGTATTGACATCCGACAACGCCCCGTCAAGGTCGCCGTTCCAGGCCTTGCTCTCCGCGCTGATAAAGTAGATCTCATCCACGGCAATACCGCTGAAAAGATAGGCAAGCCCGCTATACTCTCCTTTGAAATAATGATTGCCCGCCATCATACCCGACGTTACAGGCTGAAAAAAGACCACCCGCCGCAGATCATCCGGGCTATAGGAGTTGTAGAGCGCACTATCGATCAGCACGGACCGCCCATACTGCAACGGATAGTTCAGCGCTGTACACTGAAATAACACCTCGCTATTTCCCGAAGCAGAAAAAGGATGCAGACTGGTGGAATCGAGCGCATTGAAGTCTATAAGACTGTCATAAGACATTAGACTGCTGTCGGCATACAATTGCGCCTTGACATAGTCCTGGCACGTCAGCCATACCCGTGCGAGTAAACCATAAGCGGCGCCGCGGCATGGCCTATTGCGGTTAGCCGCCTGTAAGGCCGCCGGTAACCGTGGGATTGCGCGACCCAAATCAGAGATGATCTGCTGATACACCGCTAGCATGCTGGCCCGCGGCGCATTCGCCATCACATTTTCGTTGATGCGCAGCGGCACACCCATATCGGTACTCGCTGTCGCCGGCCGGTAAGGCTGCCCGAACGTCTCGGCCAGATGATAGTACATAAACGCCCGGAGAAAAAACGCCTGTCCCATCACAAACCGCGCAGCAACCGCATCCGCACTGTCCAGCCGGTCCAGCTGCGGTAAATTCGCCAGCACCGTATTACACGTATAGATCGCGGCGTACGGATGACTCCACGAGGCTTCGATCACACTCGCAAAAAGTGCCGGCTGCCAGGTATAGACACCCAGCGAAAACGAATCGGCAAAACCCGATGCCGCCGCCGCCCACCGATAGTCTTCGACATACACCGGTCCCAACCCGGGCGTCACCCATGTCGTCAGCGAGCTTTGGTCCATCATCGCCTGAAAATCCGCCACCGTAGTCGGCGATGGCAACGACGCATTCGCCGGCTTGTTCAGGAACTTGTTGCAAGCGGGGGCCGTCACCAGCACAAAAGCCCAAAAATATAGTCTTCTCATTGCTGTCTAAAATTTTAACCGCACCCCAAAGGAATACGACCTCGATACCGGCATCTGCCCATACTGATATGCATCGGGATCGATACCATAATGATTGGCCTTCCAAAGGATCGCAATATTGTTGACATAGATATAGAACATCGCGGCCTTCACCGGCCCCTTCTCCGGGACCCATTCATAGCCCAGGTTGACATCCCGCCACCGGAGATTATCCGCCCGCGTGATCAACGCCGCCGAGTTCGCATAGAATACATCCCGGTTATCATCGGGCGCCACCGGCATGCTCGGAACATTTGTCTTCTGACCCGGATACTGCCAGCGGTCGGCAAAATCCCGGTTGCCACGATACAGATTCATGGCCAGTAAGTAGTAATCGATGGAAGACCTGCGAAAGACATAACCCGTCCGGCAATCGAGCCGCAGCGACAACGACCAATGGCCAAGGCCGAAAGTGTTCAGCAGACTCGCCCTCACCACCGGCTGCCGGACGCCGGAACAAACTTTAGCCGCAGCCGCATCATACATCAACGCATAGTAATTGCTGCTTGTCTTACCACCCAAAAGACCCTGTGGGTCACCGTTACCCGCATTCAGACCCGCCCAAGGATAGCTGAAGACAGCGGTGGAAGGCTTGCCTACCTGGTAAAAACCGCCCGTGACATAGCTGGCCGGCGATTTTGCCTGATACCGAAAACGGCTGACCCAATCCCTGTTGAACCCAACCAGCAATGCCGACGACCAGGAGAACCGTTTCTTCGAACCGCCCGCCGCCACGACATTGACACTGCGCACGACGACATCGATGCCCTGTCCGGTGATGCCGCCCGAGTTCCCCATATAGGAAGGCACGCCCGTAGAAGGCGCCAGCGTATCGAGACTGAGCAGGTTGACCGCCCAACGCTGATAAAGATCGAGACTCCCAGAAAGCCGCCCGCGCGGAACGATGCTGTCCCGGAAAAATCCAAAGTCGACACCCAGGTTCAACACCTTTACCTTCTCCCAGCCCAACATGGGGTCCGGCGGAACTTCGATCCCATCCTGCACCGCGCCATAGCCGTTAAGGCCCAGATAGGTCGTCTGAAGATCCGTGGTCCGGTTGCTCGCATTGCCGTTACAACCATAGCTCGCGCGAAGCTTCACCTGCGACGTCCACATTCCCCTGCCGGTCCCTGCCATCCTGCTGCCGGCGCCTGCTATGGCGCCATCGGTACCCTTGCCTAAATTAAAATTTCTGCTTATCCCCAACGACCAGAACGGCCCCCACTTCCTGTTATCCGGTCCGCCGACGATGTTGGATGCATCCAGCCGGAACGCCGAATAAAAATTCCAATTCCTGCGCCACGTATAAGCCAAATTGGAATAGATCGATATGGACCTGTTCGATTGCGCCCCCAGCCCGTCGATATCCGGTATCGTCTTCATCGCCCC
>DASZOW010000493.1:0-2061 GCA_035550615.1 Puia sp. | reverse complement strand
AATACGGGCGAACCATCGGGGTTAACGCCGTAGCCATTCCCCCCGCCGCCAAATTCAGTCTGCAGCTTAGGATATGAAGATACTTCCTGCCAGGTGCTGGTGTTGGCGAAGCGGATCTGCGGAGCGCCCCTGGTGCCCTTCTTGGTAGTAACGATCAGGGCGCCGTTAGAGGCTTCCGAACCGTAAAGAGCCACGGCACTGGCACCGTTGAGAACTTGGATATTCGCGATGTCGTCAGGGTTCAGGTTGCTGAGCACTTCATTGGGAACGACCACGTTGTCCAGCACGATCAGCGCCTGGTTATTACCTAGGAGGGACCGCTGGCCGCGAAGTACGACCCGATAGTTTTGATTGACTCCGCCGCCTGCATCGGAAATGAGGAGACCGGGAACTTTACCGGAAAGACTGGATGTGACATCCACGGGGGCGGTATTCACCAGCTCCGTGGCTTTCAGCTCCGTGGCCGCATACCCTTGCTCCTTGATGCGTGATTTGAGACCGCCGGCGCTGACGACGACCTCATCCATGAATTTAGCGCTTTCCGAAAGCGAGACCGTGTAAGACGTTCTTCCATCCGTAATTGTTATCCGCTCGGGCGAAAACGCGATGGCCGAGATGATCAACACAGTACCCGGTTTGGCGTTGAGCCTGAACTCACCTTTTGCGTTCGTCGTGGTTCCCGTCTTGGCCCCTTCGATACGCACGGAGGCATCCGCTATGGGTTGCCCGTCTTTGCTGAAAACTTTACCAGTAATGGATTGTGTGGTTTGCGAGATTGCTGCCAGGGAATAAAATAGCAGCAACGCTAACAGTGTTAGAGTTTTTCTCATGTGTAGTAGTTTTTGGTGACTCGAAGAGTTACCCCGTTGAATAAAACTAAGGGGTTTAGATGAACTAAAATCGACGCGGGGATCGAATTGTTAAATCACGTTAACATTTGTTAACATTTTGCGCTCACTTTAGCGCGCAGAACTAACAGAAAATACGGGAGTTCTGACGTATTTGCTAAAATTTGTTAAATAAATGTTAATTGAATATTCACAAAATATGCACTCGATTGCAGAAAATCACACATAAGTGCATAAGGCGTAAGGATATACACTTAGACAAAAACGATATAGCAACGTGTGCCATCAGTTGTATCTCGTCGCCATTTTAGCTAATTGATGGGTATAGGCCAGCTATCGGTCCGGAAAGGCGCCAGCGGAAGGCCATCTTTACCGGCAATATTACCGATCCCGGCATTGCTGAACTGGTAGCGGACAGCCACCGGCTTTTTTACCCTGGGAGAAGAAACAACGAGCTTATTGCCTTCTATCCGGGCGGTCGCAGGCCAGAAGACCCTATCCTCGCCGGCAATAACGAGCTCTTTGGCATTCTTATCCTTGTCTTTGAGGACAAGGCCGCCGGGTGCATCGGAGCAGGTCACGATGATCCTGTTGCCCTGCACCTCCATGCGTGCATAAGCCGGCTGTATGTACGAGATCTGCTGTTGGTGATAGGTGTCGGCCAGCGCCCAGGCCGCCAGGCGATAACCGACATCATGTTTGTCCTTGGGATGAATATTCGTGGTGTCGATGCCGAGATCGCTGATCACGACCATACCGGTATGCTCCACATGCATGACCCGGGCCTGCTGTTCCCGCAGGACGCTTGCCTGGTCTTTGACGCCATAGGCAAAAGGCGCGATCTGTACGAAATAGAAGGATAGCGGCAGTCCCCAGGCCTCCCGCCAGGCGGCGATCATGGTCGTGAGCAACCGGCCATATGTCTGCGGCGCCGCCGTATTGCTTTCCCCCTGGTACCATAAGGCGCCGGCTACGGAAAACGGCGTCACCGGTGCGATCATCCCATTGTAGCAGTACCCCGGTTTATACGGCCAGAAATCGGAAGGTATTTGCTTTTCGGCAGCGGGTATCAGGCTATCGTCGTGCTCTACCAACTGGCCAGGCGTCCACACTTCCGCCGGAGTTCCACCCCAGGCGGCTTCTCTCAGGCCGATGGGGACATGGAGGTCGTGATTGAGCTTTTTCCCAAAAAAGTAGCCCACGGCGCTGAATT
>DASZOW010000492.1:0-10441 GCA_035550615.1 Puia sp. | reverse complement strand
TGACATAGATATGCGAGATGATGCCCCCGATCTTGAAGGACAGGCGGGCTTCTGAATTAGAAGCGATCAGCCCGGAATATTGCAGGATACGGCCCTGATCGCCATAGACCACAGGATGTGTTCTTACCGGAATGGGTTCTTCGGCAGGTGGCGTGGTGGCGGCCTTGTTCTCTCCGCATCCGACCAGGCAAAAAGCGAGGATCGCTGCAAGCGGGAAGCGGAGGTGCTTTAGCAGATTTGAGTTCATGACTTTATTTTTTTGGCGGTTTGATGGATCAAAATTTATAGGCGGCGGTGACGCGTTCGAGATCGGCGGCCCTAGTCAACACGGCGAGACGGCCAAGCGAATACCGGATCTCTGCGTCGGTAAATTGGTTGCGGGCGTCGATAAGCTCGACCTGCAGCGCCTGGCCTTCGTCAAACCTCTTTTCGACCAGGCGATAGGCTTCCCGTGCGCTGGCGGCTTCATCGGCCAGGGCCTTTAGTGCCTCGATGGCCGAGTGATAGTTGTTGACGGCAGTCTCTTGCTCGAGGGTCAGCTGTTGGGTGAGGTTACGATATTGATCGTCGATTGCGTCGATGTCGATACGAGCCTGTTGAATCCTGTACTTGTTGTCGTTGGCTTTGAACAGGGGCCAGACCAGGTTGACGCCGGCGAGCTGATAGAACTGGGCGCCGTTGAAATGGAAACCGAAGCCCTGGTAGCCGACGTCATAGAAGGCGCTTAGTTTGGGGATGAGGTAATTGCGGTCATATGTGAGGTTCGATTGCAGGATCTGCCGGTAACTTTTGAGGCGGGTATATTCTTCGCGGCTTGCTGTTGCCCCGGCGGTTCCCGGTGCGGCCGTGGCATTCATCAGCGAAGAATCCGTGAGGACCGGACTATCGAGCGTACGGTTGAGCAAAAAGTTAAAATAGGCAGCGGCGTTGCGGCGATCGTTCTCCGCCTGGATCAAGGAGCTCCGGACCTCGCTTACCTGGGCCTGCGCCCGAAGAACGGCCTCACGGGTAGCCATGTGGTTTTCGACAAATTTTTCGCTGACCCGGCGGTTCTCTTGTACCAATAGCAGCGAAGCGGTATAGATCTCCACGGCTTTCCCGGTCTGCAGATATCGATAGTAGGCCAGCCGGATATTATGGACAAGGTCCCTGCGGTATATGTCGCGGTCCGCGCGGCGGGCGTTGATCGTCTGGCGGCTGACCTCTCTATTGTGTTGCAGATCGATGTCGAGAATGGGCAGGGTGACCTCCATCCTGGTATCGTGGAAATCATTTGGTAGGAATTGGATGGATTGGTTGGCGACTTGTGGGAATTTGTCGGAGCCGGTAAGTTGGTTCAGCGTGGAATATACACCGTTAAGCCGGTTGCCGATGGGGATCGCCTGGGTACGGCCGCCGTTGGCCAGCGTATATTGTGCGTTGAATCCGGCTTGGGGATAGAAGAGCGACTGCGCTCTTTTGAGATCGAGCAGGGCGCGGCTGAGATCGAAGTTGCGCTGATGCAGCGCGAGATTGCTGTCGAGGCCGATGTGGATGTAGTCATCCAAGAGTGAGTTTGATTGCGCCACTGATCGCTGGCAGCCGAGAACGGCGAGAAGCAGGAGCAGTAAAACAGGCTTTGGCATGGTGTTCTATTTATTATTTATATAAATTAACTTAACATTGTTCATTGACAGGGTTAAAAAAAGGGCCCTTGGGCCATTATGATCTGTCCGGCGGGGATAAGCCCGCGCGGCGGGATGTTTGGAACGGATTGCGGTGCTGGTGGGCTACCGGGGCGGTTGACCGGCGTCAAGCGGTGTGCGGCGGTCCCGTCCTTAGACCGGTGTCAATCGGCGTGCGGCGGTTCCGTCCTTAGACCGGTGTCAGCCGGCGTTCCTGCGTTCGGTGATATCGATGTTATTCATGAACCAGTTTAACGATTGTTCCATGGCGGGCAGGAGCATTTTTTCATCGGAAATGAATTTTTCCAGTCGCTGCCGGATCGCCAGGGATACGAGTCCATGTACAAAGCTCCATACGGACAGGCTTGCGATATAGGAGTCGCCTTTTGCGAGATAGCCCTTTTCCATGCATTCGGAGACTGTAGCCCGGAGGCGGGCAAGCGCGCTATCGCCCAGCGTCCAGTCGCAGCCAAGTTCTATCAATTTTTTCATCGGTTCGCCGTTGATGAACATCAGGCTATAGTATTCCGGGTTTTCCATGCCGAACCGCAGGTAGTTCTCGCCCATTTTGTGGAGCCGCAGAAGGGGGTTTTGGATGGAGTCCAGCTGGTGGTTGAATTCATGCATCTTTTGGAAGCCGATGTCATGGAGGCTATAGAAGATCTCGTCTTTGTCTTTGAAATAGAGGTAGACGGTGGTGGGGCTATATTCGATGAGGTCGGCGATCTTGCGGATCGTGACGTTCTCGAATCCTTCTTCCACGAAGAGCTTCATCGAGGCATCCAGGATCAGTTTCCTGATCTCCATCTTTTGTTTTTCCTTTCGCTCTGCGATTCCCATGTGAATGAATTAACGATACAAATTTACTTAACAATGTTAATATTCCAAATATCCGGGGACTTATTTTTCGAAGGTACGGAATCGGGGGAATAGGCGGTTGAGGCCGGCAGCGGTTGGGGGTTGTGAGCCGGCCGGTCCGGCAGGGGGGTCACCAGGGGAACCGAGTGTCGGCGTTGACAGGAAGGGGCCGGCAGCGGTTTGGGGTTGTGAGCCGGGGCGCCAGGCAGGGGGGCCACCAGGGGATGGGCCGGAATGGGCGTGAGCGGCGGGCGGGACAGGTGGGACAGGGCGGAAAAATGGAGAGGAAGTCGTAGGTTTGCTTCAGGAGCATCTACATGGATAAATTCATTGTTTCGGCAAGAAAATACAGACCCCAGGATTTTTCGACGGTAGTGGGGCAGTCTCATATTACCACGACTTTAAAGAACGCCATCAAAAACAGGCAATTAGCGCATGCCTTTTTGTTTTGCGGTCCGCGGGGGGTCGGCAAGACGACTTGTGCGCGGATCCTGGCCAAGACCATCAACTGCGAAAATGTGACGCCGGATGGCGAGGCCTGCAATCAGTGCCATTCCTGTGTTTCGTTTAACGAAGGGACGTCGCTGAACATCCATGAGCTCGATGCCGCCAGCAATAACTCCGTGGATGATATCCGGACGTTGGTGGAGCAGGTGCGTTTTGCACCACAGGCTGGAAAATACAAGGTATACATCATAGATGAGGTGCATATGCTCAGCACCTCCGCTTTTAACGCCTTTCTGAAGACGCTGGAGGAGCCCCCGCCTTACGCCATCTTTATCCTGGCCACTACGGAGAAACACAAGATCCTGCCTACGATCCTGAGCCGGTGCCAGATCTTCGATTTCAAACGGATCACGCCGGCCGATACTGTCGAGCATCTTGATGATATCTGCCGGAAAGAGTCGATCAAGGCCGAAAAACCTGCCCTGCAGATCATCGCCCAGAAAAGCGAAGGCTGTATGCGGGATGCACTGAGCATCCTGGATAAGATCGTGAGCTTTACCAACGGCGAGCTGACGTACGCCAATACGTTGGAGCACTTGAACATCCTGGATGCGGATTATTATTTCCGCATTCTGGACGCCATGCAGCAGCAGAACCTTTCCGAAGCGCTGATCACCTACGACTCCATTAATCGCAAAGGGTTCGAAGGCGATCTTGTGCTCAACGGGCTGGCCGAATTCATCCGGAATCTGCTGGTATGCAAGGATGAAAAGGTGGCTTTTTTGCTGGAAGTTGTGGAAAGTTTCCGGGACCGGTATATTGCGGCGGGCAAACAGGCGGATACTACCTGGCTGATCAGCGCGCTGAACGTATTGAATGAAGCGGAGATCAATTATAAATCCGCCCGCAACAAGCGGCTGCATGTCGAGCTGGCTTTGATCAAGCTATGCTACCTGGCCCAAGCCTTGCAGGTAAGCACTGGGGATGGCGGAAAAAAAAAACAGCCTGATGTCCTGAAACCCGTGTCGTTCCGAAATATTCCTGCCATGGAGCTGGCGAAAAAGCAGCCCCCGGCGGCCGAAGAAGGCGGCGGCGCCCGGTTGGTGATCGAGACAGAGGCTGCGGCAAAAGCAGAAACGCACGGGTCCACGTCTTCCGGAACGGCAAACGTGTCGGGAACCACGGGATCACTGGGCTCTTTGTCGAAGCTGAGGCAACAATTTGCAATGCGGCAGCAAAACGAAGCTGCTGAAAAGATCCGGCCGCTCGATCCGGAAGCATTGCACCGGGCCTGGCAGCAATATGCGGATTATCTGCGCGAAAACAGAAACCCCGCGGTTCAATCGCTGGAGCTGGCCGTTCTGCGTATCACGGATACACAAACCTTCGAGGTCGTTACCAGCAATAACCTGGAGCAGAAGTTCGTTGAACAGGAGAAACGCAATTTGTCCGATCATCTGCAAAAAGAGTTTGCGAACAAGGCGCTTTCGTTTACGGTCATCGTCGAAGAAAGAGAGGGCGAGACAGAAGAACCTGCCGACAGACCATTGAACAAACGGGAGCAATTCCAGCAGATCGTAGAACAATATCCACTGGTCAAGGAGCTCAAGGACCGGTTACGCCTGGAACTGGATTATTGAGAGAGGGCTCGACAAGAGCTGCGGTTCGCAATGTTGACGAAACTATTGTTAAATCCAATCCCCGATTATTGACATTACCCTGATTGGCGGGAATTTTGCCAATTTGTAGCTACGCTATGGCAGGCAATACGATACCTACGACAACAAAAAGGCAGATCTTCCAGACAAATTCACCGGGCCGGTGGCAACGGCTTAAATGGGGCGGAAGGTTGCTGGTATTCTTTTTGGCGCTGGGGATCGCGATCTTTTATATTGCCGTATCGCGGGACTATAAACCCGCCCTGCCGCGGATGAAAGAGCAAAGCCAGCTCTATAAAAAGGTCCTCGACACCAGCCGCACGTTTGTTTTCAAGAATAGCCTGATCGAGCAATATGGCGGTTTTCGTAAATATATCAACGAAAGGGTCCCTTACCGAGGAGGCGCGTTTCCCGGTCAGGCCAAAAAGGATTCGGACCATTCCCTGGTCCATTCCAAACGAGCGGATACCAGCTTCCGGTCCTTTACGAAATTCCCCGCGGGCATACGGGCAGCCTTCTATGTAGACTGGGATGCCCAGAGTTTCCTCTCCCTGCAGCAATATATCGACAAGATGAACATGGTGATCCCGGAATGGATCTTTATCGATCCCACGGCAGACACCATCTATACGGACATCGATCAACGCGCCTGGGGAGTCATGAAACGGTCGGGTGTAAAGATCCTGCCTATCCTTTCCAACAACTACAAGGAAATATTCCGCGGAGACGCAGTCCGCCGCATCCTGGCCGATCCCGCCAAGAAACAGCGGCTGATCACCGATCTGATCAGGATCCTCGAGCGGGACAATTTTGTCGGCGTGAACGTCGATTTCGAGGAGGTGGACGAAAAGAACAATGAGGATCTCGTATCGTTTCAAAAGGATCTTTATACGCAGCTGCATGCCCGTCATTTGCTGGTCACGCAGGACGTAATACCCTTTAACGAGGACTATGATTTCAAGGGGCTGGCCAAATACAATGACTATATCTTTCTGATGGCATACGACCAGTTCTCGGACAACTCCGGGCCGGGCCCGATAGCGCATCAGAAGTGGATCGAAGGCGCGGTAGACGATGCCGTCAAAAATATCCCGGAACAAAAACTGATCCTCTGCCTTGCCGCATACGGGTATGACTGGCGGCTGGGAAGGGAGATGTCTTCGCGGACGGTGAGCTATCAACAGGCGCTGTTCACGGCCAAGGACAACGATGCACCCATCGATTTCGACAATGACTCCTATAATCTGCACTACAACTATGACGACGATGACGGGGTGCGGCACCAGGTGCAGTTCTGCGATGCGGCGACGATCTTCAACGATCTACGTTTCGCTACCGAGTATGGTATCGCCGGTACATCGATCTGGCGGTTGGGCGACGAGGATCCGCGTGTTTGGGAGTTCTATGATCACGATATGCGAAAGATGGCATTGGCGCATTTCGATTTTTCGGCATTCAGCAAGGTGGATGCCAAGGCCAATACGGATTTCGTGGATTATGAAGGGTCCGGCGAGGTGCTCGATATCATCGCGACGCCGACCAACGGGCGGATCACGCCAGAGCTGAATACCGGCGAGATGCTGATCAGCGAGGAGTCCTATGACAGCCTGCCGAGCAAGTTCGTCGCCCGTAAATATGGGACCAGCGATTCGATGAAGCTGGTGCTGACCTTTGACGACGGGCCCGATCCCAACTATACGCCGAAGATCCTAGACATCTTAAGCAAATATCATGTTCCGGCGGCCTTTTTCCTGGTGGGCATCAATGCGGAGAACAATATTCCCATCGTAAAACGGGAATTCAAGGAAGGGCATGAGATCGGCAACCATACCTTTACCCATCCCAACATCGCCAAGGTAAGCAACAGGCGGGCCATCCTGGAATTGGAATCGACCCGGCTGCTGATCGAATGTATCACGGGCCGAAGCACCATCATGTTCCGTGCGCCTTACAATGCGGATTTCGAGCCGGAGAAGTGGGAGGAGCTGATCCCGGTAGCCATAGCGCGAACCAAGAACTACCTGGATATCGGGGAATCCATCGACCCGCTGGACTGGGAGCCGGGAGCTACGGCAGACAGCATTTTTTATCGTACCGTACAGCGTAAGAACGAAATGACCAAGGCGGGGTTAAGCGGCAATATCATCCTGCTGCACGATGCGGGTGGGGATGGCCGTCAGGCCACTGTCGATGCGCTGCCGCGCATTATCGAATATTTTCAGAAACGCGGTTTCCAGTTCACCACGGTGGCGGATATCCTCGGAAAAACCAGGGATGAGATGATGCCCCCGGTGCCTAAGGGCAGCGGCTACTACCTGCTTCAGGCCAACTATTATTTTGCCGAGCTGGGGTATTGGAGCAGCCATATCCTGTTTTCCGCCTTTGTCGTTTTCATGGTGTTGTCGGTAAGCCGGGTGATTTTTATCGCCGTTATCGCCAGCAGGGAGCATCGCCGGGAAAAGAAGTATGGCCTGGCGCCTTTCTGGGGAATCAATGGTAAGCAGGCCCCGCTGGTGAGCATTATCGTTCCGGCTTATAACGAGGAGATAAATGCCGTGAGCTCGGTGCAGAGCCTTCTCAATACAGACTATCCCAATTTCGAGATCATCTTCGTCAATGACGGCAGCCATGACCAGACATACGAAAGGGTCAGCCAGGCTTTTGCCAACAACCCCAAGGTCAAGGTATTTACAAAACCCAATGGTGGAAAGGCGTCGGCACTCAACTATGGGATCGGGATGTCGGAGGCCGAATATGTGATCTGTATCGACGCAGACACTAAATGATTGCCGAATGCCGTAGGTCTGCTGATGCAACATTTTGGCGAGGAACGCAAGGGAGGCAGGCAGGATCAGGGACCGGTGGGCGCCGTAGCCGGCAACGTCAAGGTCGGTAACCAGGTGAACTTGCTGACGCGCTGGCAGGCTATCGAATATATCAGCAGCCAGAATTTCGACAGAAAAGCTTTTGCCTATCTGAATGCGATCACGGTGGTGCCCGGCGCTATCGGCGCCTTCCGCAAAAAGGCCATCGAAGACGCGGGTGGATTCACTACCGATACGCTGGCCGAGGACTGTGATCTCACGATCCGTATCCTGCGTTGCGGCTATGTCATCGAAAACGATAATCGCGCCATGGCGATGACGGAAGCGCCGGAGACCTTGAAACAGTTCTTTAAACAACGGTTCCGTTGGAGCTATGGGGTCATGCAGACCTTCTGGAAGAACCGGGATGCGCTGATGAACTGGAAATATCGCTGGATGGGCTGGGCGGCTTTGCCGAACATCCTCATCTTTCAGTATATCATTCCCTTTGTCATCCCGCTGGCCGATTTCTTTATGATCGTGGGTCTGCTGACGGGCAATGCTTCGAAGATCGCGGGCTATTATCTCGTGTTCATGCTGGTCGATCTTGCAGTGGCGTTGCTGGCCTTTTGCTTCGAGCGGGAGAAACTGGTCCAGCTGATCTGGCTGATCCCGCAGCGGTTGATCTGGCGCTGGCTGACCTGGCTGGTCTTGTTCCGAGCCGTCCGGCGCGCCTTTAAAGGCGAGCTGCAACACTGGGGTGTGTTGAAGCGCACGGGCAATGTAAAAACCGTCTGAATTCCTCCCGAGCCGCCGGAGGCGGCGTGTCCGCCAGGACCGACATCGGCGTGTTTGCCGGAAATGCGCTAATTTTCCGTACAGGGCATTTCCGGCACCTATTTTTGTATTAATTTCACGGCTCGATTTCACAACACCGATTATTTTCTAAATACGATAATGCGTTATGGCTGAAGTTATTTTAATGCCCCGGTTGAGCGATACGATGACAGAAGGTGTGATCGCCGCCTGGCATAAGAAAGTGGGCGACTCTGTTAAGAAAGGGGAATTACTGGCAGAAGTGGAGACGGACAAGGCGACGATGGATCTGGAAAGCTATAAAGACGGCACCTTATTATATACGGGCACGGACAAAGGGGGGAAGATACAGGTCAATGACCTGCTGGCCATCATCGGGGCGCCCGGCGAAGATATTTCTGCTTTGGTAAAAGGCGGCGGCAAGACTGCATCGGCTCCGGCTTCCGCGGGGAATGCAGCGCCGGCGGCAACGGCTTCACCGGCGCCAACGGCTGCACCGGCGGCGGCGCAGGCCTCCACAGCATCTGCAACCGCAGCTCCGGGTCTCGATCTTTCCAAGCAAGAGGAGGTGATCCTCATGCCCCGGCTCAGCGATACGATGACGGAAGGAGTCATCGCCGACTGGCATAAAAAAGTCGGCGATATGGTGAAGAAGGGAGATATCCTGGCGGATATCGAAACGGATAAGGCAACGATGGAGCTGGAAAGCTATAAAGAAGGGAAATTATTATATATCGGCGCCCAGAAAGGCGAAAAGATCGCCGTTAATGACCTGCTGGCCGTGATCGGGGACGAGAAAAAAGTGGCCCTGGACAAGATCGTATCTGCAGCTAAGAATAAGGGCGTTGCCGCACCTGCGGCGGCTCCTGCCGCCACAAGCGCTCCGGCAGCTGCGGCTCAGGGGAGTGCTGCCCAGGGCGGAGCTTCTCAAGGCGGGGCTGTGGCCGAAGGCGGACATTCCGGGCTTTCCGTGACGGCAGATGGCCGGATCAAGGCCTCTCCGCTTGCCAGGAAGCTGGCTGCCGAGAAAGGCATCGATATTTCCAAGGTAGCGGGTAGCGGCGACAATGGCCGCATCGTCAAAAAAGACGTCGACAGTTATAAACCGGGTCAGGCGGCATCTGCACCTGCCACCGGCGGAGCGCAGCCTTCCAGGACGGTTCCTGCTGTGCCGGCAGGCCAGGAAAGCTTCGAGGAAGTTCCCGTATCGCAGATGCGGAAGGCCATTGCGCGGAGGCTTGGGGAAAGCAAGTTCTCGGCGCCGCATTTCTATGTAACGATGTCCATCGACATGGATAGCGCCGTTCAGGCCAGGGCGAAGCTGAATGAGGTCTCTCCTGTTAAGATATCCTTTAATGACCTCGTGCTAAAGGCTGTAGCGGTGGCACTAAAACAACATCCGGCTATCAACAGCAGCTGGCGGGGAGAAACCATCCGGGTGAATCATCATGTACATATCGGCGTTGCGGTAGCCATCGACGACGGGCTGATCGTTCCCGTGGTGCGTTTTGCCGATAGCAAGAGCCTTTCGCAGATCGCCGCCGAGGTAAAGGATCTGGCCGGCCGCGCCAAGAGCAAGAAATTACAGCCCGCGGAATATGAGGGCAGCACGTTCACGATCTCCAATATGGGGATGTTCGGGGTGGAAGAGTTTACGGCCATCATCAATGCCCCCAATTCCTGTATCCTGGCAGTCAGCGCCATACAACAGGTCCCCGTGGTCAAGAATGGAGCGGTCGTACCGGGTAATGTAATGAAGCTGACCCTGAGCTGTGATCACCGGGTGGTGGATGGCGCCTCGGGTTCGGCGTTCCTGCAGACGGTCAAAGGATTGTTGGAAGAGCCTTTGCGGATGATGATCTAGAGCCGGGCGCGGTTGACGGGGCGTGTGCCGGGGCCATGTCGGCGGCGCTTTCACCTATCTAGGGGTGAACTATCGAGGTGCTCAGTGTTATCTCTTAACCGGATGAGATTTTGCCGGGGCGGCCCTTGGGTATTTCACTATGACGCGTATTTTAGTGAATCCTTAATACGATTAAACGGTTAATGCTTCTGAAGTAGATTAATTTTTACTGTGTATGAAGCATTACCTTAACCTACTGTTGAGATTAGACCAGTTTATCCGCCAGAAAGGAACGGGCTCTCCGCCCGAGTTTGCCCGGAAGATGGGCATTTCCGAAAGAAGTCTTTACGA
>DASZOW010000491.1:0-6976 GCA_035550615.1 Puia sp. | reverse complement strand
TGGAGTTGCGGATATCGGCGCCGGCAAGCTTCACGGAGAGGTGGGAGCCGGTGTTGCCGCCGTAAGAGCTGGTGGGTATGAGGAAGATCATGGGTGAGATGGCCTGATGCATGGATTCGAAATTGAAATCGCCCATGATGCCGATGACCTTTCCTTTCGTTTTTCCGTAGGAGAAATTCCGGCCGACCATTTGTGCGGGATTTTGCATGCCCAGGGCTTTTGTGGCGGCCACGTTGAGGAGGAAGTTGTTGCTGTCGGTGCCATAGCTGCGGCTGTAGTCCCGGCCGGCTACGATGGGGATGTTATACGTCTTGAGGAAATCATGGTCAACGGCGACGTAGTGGATATCGGCGGTAACGGGGCGGAGCGAATCGCCGCTTTCGGTTTGGGCGCCCATCTCATCGAGGAGCCGGCCGCTGGGAATGCGGGAGGAGCGGGTGATGCTGAGGATATGGGGGTCCTGGAGCAGGGTTGTGCGGAATCCTTCGTAGTTATTATCCAGCCCGCTATTATAATTAAACGTGACGATATGGTCTTTGTTAAAGCCCAGGGAGGCGCTTTGCATGTAGTGCAGCTGTTCGAAAACGATGGCCGTGCTGATGATGAGCACGATGGAGATCGAGAACTGGGCTACGACGAGGACTTTGCGGAAGGAAACGGTGTTGCTGCCGGCTTTGAACAATCCTTTAAGCACCTTAACGGGTTGGAAGGAGCTGAGGAATAGGGCGGGATAGGCGCCGGAGACGAGTCCTACGAGCACGGGTGTCAGGAGGATGGGGATCAGTACGGCGGGCTGCAACAGGCTGGTGACCGAGAGGTGGAGGCCGGTGAGGTCGTCGATCGACGGCAGCAGCAGGAGCGTGAGGCCGGCGGCCATGATGAAGGCGAGATAGCCGATGAGGACCGATTCGCAAAGGAACTGGCTGATGAGTTCAGGGCGACCTGCGCCGGAGACCTTGCGGATGCCGATCTCTTTTGCCCGCAGGGTGGAGCGGGCGGTAGAGAGGTTCATATAGTTGATGCAGGCGATGAGCAGGATGAAGAGCGCGATGGCGCCAAAGATATAGACGCGGCTGATGTCGCCGTTTTGTTCCAGCTCTTCGTCGAGGTGTGAGCGAAGGTGGATATCCGTGAGCCGTTGGAGATAGAGTTTGGTAAGTTTGGAGGCTTTGACACCCGGACCGTAGTTTCCTTCCATACGCCGGTCGACGAAGGCGGGGAATCGGGCTTCCATAGATTTTGCCGGGTAATCCTTAGGAAGGAGGAGATAGGTGTAGAAGGCATTGTTCCCCCAGTTATGCTCGAGGTTCTTCTCGCCGTAGATGGTGGAATCTTTGAGCGTGTTGAAGGAGAGCATATACTGCGGATGGAAATGGGAGTTCTCGGGCAATGGTTCGAAGATGCCGGAGATCCTGACGTTGATCTGGTTATCCAGCCGAATGAGTTTATTGATCGGGTCCGCGTCGCCGAAATATTTGTGGGCCATCTCGCGGGTGATGATCATGGAATAGGGGTCGCTGAGGGCGGTGTGGCGGTCGCCTTCGACGAGATCGATGTCGAAGACGTTAAAGATGTTGTTCTCGGCAAAATAGCCGTGTTTTTCATTGAAGATCTTGTCCCCGTAATGAAATGTCGTGTTACCGCTGGGCAGGATGCGCGTGACCTGCTGGATGTCGGGGAAATCGTTCTTGAGCAGGGGGCCGAAGGGCGGGGCGACGGCGCCGAGGTGGAGGGAGACGATGCCTTCCTTGTTGTTGAAGCTGCGGGTGACGCGCCAGATGCGGTCGGCTTTGGAATTGTAGCGGTCGTAGCTGGTCTCGTGGAGGATGTAGGTCAGGATGAGGAGACAGCAGGTGAGACCGACGGTCAGTCCGAAGAGGTTGATAAAGGAGATAAATTTGTATTTCCCGAGGTTGCGGAGGGCGATCTTTAGATAGTTTTTGAGCATGGCAATAGCATTGGGCCTTTGTGGGCCGATTAAAAATAGCCGCCGGGGCGGCGTAGGTGTTGGTGCGTTCCCGAACCTCCGGGTTTTGGTTTAGACCAGGATGTTCTCCGTGACCGTCTGGCCGTCCAGCATGCGGATGATGCGATGGCTGTAGCGGGAGTCGTGTTCGGAGTGAGTAACCATGATGATGGTCGTGCCTTGTTCGTTGAGGTCGGTAAGGAGGGTCATGACCTCGTTGCCGTTCGACGAGTCGAGGTTACCTGTAGGTTCGTCCGCGAGGATAAGCTTGGGGTTGTTGACTACGGCCCGGGCTACGGCGACGCGTTGTTGCTGGCCGCCGGATAGCTGTTGGGGGTAGTGGTTGCGACGGTGCATGATCTGCATCTTGTCGAGTACGGTCTCTACGCGTTGTTTTCTTTCGGGGCCTTTGACGCCAAGATATATCAGGGGAAGTTCGACGTTTTCGAAAACCGTGAGTTCATCGATGAGGTTGAAGCTTTGGAATACGAAGCCGATATTGCGTTTGCGGAGGTCGGCTCTTTTCCGCTCATTGAAGTGGGCGACTTCGATGCCGTTGAACATGAAGCTGCCGCCATCGGGATCATCCAGCAGGCCGAGGATATTGAGGAGGGTGGATTTACCGCACCCGGAAGGCCCCATAACGGAGACGAACTCACCTTCTTTGACCTCGAAGCTGAGTTTGTTCAGCGCGATGGTTTCCACTTCTTCGGTGCGGTATGTTTTTTGGAGATCGGTGATCTTGATCATAACTATAAGCTGTTTAGTGATGTATATAAAGTGGTTTAAATGTATAGGAGTTTATTTATGATGAGCGTTGCAGACTCAGTATCCGCTGTGGCCGCGTGGGTTTGGGTTGCCGGCTTTGCGGATTCGGCCGTCTTTGCCGGGCACTTGTCCGCACATCGATGTGCATAGCTTGCGCATTCGTTGGAGGAGGCGAGCGTACTCAGGCAGAGGACGAGCGCGGCGGTGGAGAGGAGTTTGAGTTGCATGTGTATTTTCTTTAGTTGACGCCCTGCGGGCGTCGCATGTTACAATATCCCGAAAATGTCCTTGGTTGAAATTTAGCACATTTTCGGGAGATGCGCTAAATGATGGCCTTCGGCCGGAACGCCTGTGGCGTTCCTTTATTTCTTGAGCACGAGCTCCTGCATATTTCCATAGTTCTCGTAGCTCGACGTTACGACCTTGTCGCCGGGTTTGAGGCCGGAGAGGACTTCATAATAGTCGGTGCTTGCGCGGCCGAGCTGGATGTCTACGCGGTAGGCGGTCTTGCCGTCTTCGCTGACCTTAAAGATCCAGTTGCCGCCGGTTTGCTGGAAGAATCCACCTTTTGGCACCAGGATGGCGGTGGTCTGGTCGCTGAGAGCGAGGGTGATCTGCAGGGTTTGTCCTTTGCGGAGGCCTTGCGGTACTTTTCCTACGAAGTTCATGTCGACCTGGAACCGGCCGTTGGTGACCTGGGTATAGACTTTTGTGATCTTCAGCGTATACGTGGTATCGTTGAAGCTGAATGTGCCTGTCTGGCCTGTGAAGACGCGGTTGATATAGTGTTCGTCCACGTCCGAGAGGCGGACCTTGAAGCCGTCGAGCACGTCCAGCTGACCGAGCGCATAGCCGGAGGTTTTATACTGGCCGATCTCCGCATCGAGGGAGGTCAGCTGGCCATCGGCCGGGGCACGGATGATCAGGCCGTCGACCTTATGCTGCAGGATCTCGAGTGTCTGTTTGGCGCGGCTCAGCGATTGCTGGTCCTGGTTTTCCTGCTGTTCCCGGGAGAGCGTGTCCTGGCGAAGGATCTCCCCCTGGAGACGGGCTTTTTCCTTATAGTAGTTATAGTTGTTCACGGCGGCCTGGTATTCCTGGGAGCCGATGGCTTTCTGGGCATAGAGTTTCTGGTCCAGGTCGTAGACGCGTTTGGCTTCTACGTAGAGACTTTGCACATCGGCCATGCCGGTGAGCTTATTGACGGTGTTCTGATCGGCGGTTACCCGGCTGAGCTGCATCTGGGCCAGCATGGCAGAGACCTGGGTCTGCTGACCGGCCAGCTGGAATTCCACGTCCGGGTTTGTAAGCCGGAGGATGGGGTCATTTTTTTTGAGGATGGCGCCGTCCTCTACATATTTTTCCGCCACGCGGCCGCCGTCGGGGGTCACGAGATAGTACGTGATCAGGGGCATTACGGTCCCGTTCTCGGGGATGGATTCCTGGAAGGGGGCTTTGGTGATCTCGCTTATCGTAATTCTATCTATATCAACATTTAGTTTCGATTTTCCCGAGGTAAAATAAAAGCTGGCTGCAATGAGAAGAACCAGTGCTGCGATACCGCCTATTGTCATCAGGCGTTTGGTTGACCACTTTTTTTTAGGTATTATTCTGTCTACCATAAAGAATTTAAATTTGTTTGTTTCTTCCTTTTTTAAAAAACCACCCAGTATAAAGATACCGGGGGGGCTACACATGAGAAAATTCTAAAAATTCTTATCAGGAGATCACAAACGTATGCCAGAATACTAATACCCATGATTTACAGTTTCTTAGGTCGGAAACGCGGCGTTTATAGTTCACTTTCGATACAAAAAGTGTCCGGTTTCGATACAGTACCTTTTTGGATGCAGATTGTATAAAAAATTAATTGCCATACTTTTATATTTAAGGTATACTTGTAGATAGCGAATGTTGCACGGCTGCTATAAAAAAATTTCGCATCCGGCAACATTTTATATTATGATGGGCTAACGCCGGGACGCTTGCAGCGTCCTGGTTGCACGGCTACATAAATTTTTTCTATGAATTTGAAAAATGCCAATATACTGGCCATCGATGATGATCCCGATGTTCTGACTGCGGTCAGGTTGTTATTGAAGACCGAGGCGGCGGATGTGGTAACCGAGAAGAATCCGGAGAACATGCGGTCCATATTGCAGAAGCGGTCTTTTGACCTGATCCTGCTCGATATGAATTTCAACAGCAGCATCAACACGGGGAATGAGGGGTTGTTCTGGTTGCGGAAGGTCAGGGAGTTCGGGTCTTCGGCGGCGGTGATCATGATCACGGCGTATGGAGATATCGATCTGGCTGTAAGGTCCTTAAAGGAGGGGGCTGCAGATTTTGTGGTCAAGCCGTGGCACAATGAGCGGTTGATCGCTACGATCAAGGAGGCGTTGAAGAAGAACGATTCGAAGAAGGGTGGGGCCGAGCTGCTTACCGATTCCGTGATCGGCACGGAGCTGTTGGGTGAGTCGGAGGTGATGAAGGACATCTTCTTCAAGTTACAAAAGATAGCGCCGACGGATGCGAATATCCTGATCCTGGGTGAGAACGGGACGGGGAAGGATCTGATCGCGAAGGCGATCCATCAGCATTCGCTCAGGACCGAAAAGCCCTTTATCAAGGTCGATGTGGGCGCTTTGACGGAGACCCTCTTCGAGAGTGAGCTTTTTGGACATAAGAAGGGGGCTTTTACCGATGCGCGCGAGGACCGGGTAGGGCGGTTCGAGGCAGGGAATGGCGGGACGCTTTTTTTGGATGAGATCGGGAATATTTCGTTGCATCAGCAGGCGAAGCTGTTGACCGTTTTGCAGAACAGGCAGGTGACGCGGCTTGGCGCCAACCAGAGTACCCCCATCGACATCCGGCTGATCTGTGCGACCAATGTGCCGATGACGGAGCTGGCCAATGAGTCCAGGTTCCGGAAGGACCTGGTCTATCGGATCAATACCGTGGAGATCACGGTGCCGCCGCTGCGGAAGCGGGAGGACGATATCGTGTTGCTGGCACGGCATTTCGATAGGATCTATACGAATAAGTATATGAAGCCGCTGCATGATTTCGACAGCAAGGCGATCGAGAAGCTGAAGTCTTATCATTATCCCGGAAATGTGCGGGAGCTGCAGTATACGATAGAGCGTGCGGTGATCATGGCGGAGGGAGATGTCTTGCAGCCCAAGGACCTGATCTTTTCGCCGATAGAGTCCGCAATGCCCAAGAAGGATGAGGCGCAGGACCTGGATCTGAAGCTTAGCACCATCGAGAAGAACGCCATTCTGAAGGTGATCGAAAAGCATAATGGAAACATCAGCAAAGCGGCCAAGGAGCTCGGGTTGACCCGGACTGCGCTTTACCGCCGGCTGAGCAAATATGATATTTAATTCTTCATGCCTCTATTTAAGCGTTACCAGGAGCGGATCCTGATCCGCGTGTTGTTAATGTTCCTCACTCTCAGCCTAGCATCTTTTTTGCTGGTGAAGGGATGGTATGAAAGGTTGGCGCTTCTTCTACCGGTGATCATCATCCAGCTGGTGGATTTCTATAATTTTCACCGGAAGGCGCAGCAGGAGGTAGAGCAGTTCGTGGAGTCGATCCACTACCGTGATTTTTCCCGTTATTTCGATGTCAAGGAGGCGCCGTTGGAGCTGCAATCGCTGCGGCGGGGCTTCAATGAGATCAACACTACGTTCAAGACGGTGAGCAGGGAGAAGGAGACCCAGTTTCAGTATCTGCAAAAGATCCTGGAGCTCGTGAATACCGGGATCCTTTCCTACGAACATAAGAGCGGGGAGATCGGGTGGATGAACGAGAGTTTTAAGAATATGCTCGGCATCCCTTACTTAAAGACGATCAGTTCGCTGGAGCGGCGGGATGCGAATCTGTACCGGGAGGTGTTGAATATCCGGCCGGGTGAGAATAAGATCATCTCGCTGACCAGGGACAAGAATGCATATAAGGCGTTGATGGCGGCTACGGCTTTTCAGACGGATGGCCGGGTGTATAAGCTGGTGGCTTTCCAGGATGTCAGCGAGGCGTTGGATGAGACGGAGGCCAAGGCCTGGCAGCGGTTGCTGAGTGTCATGACGCATGAGATCATGAACAGCGTGGCGCCGATCAGCTCGCTTGCCGAGACGATGCTGAACCGTTTACAGGAGTCGGCGCGTTTGTTGGAGGGGCAGCCGGGTGCGTTGGAGGACCTGGAGCTGGGGATCGGGACGATCCGGAAGCGCAGCGAAG
>DASZOW010000490.1:0-12867 GCA_035550615.1 Puia sp. | reverse complement strand
TTTTCTTGCCCTCGGCAAGCAGGACCTTGAAAATGAACAGAACTACCTGATCAAAAGTGTGATCAACCGCTCCATAACTATCAAGAACCGGAAGAAAAAGATGCAGCCTGCCGCGTGGCTGCCGGAGCCTGTGGCTACGGAACGGGCCGATGCGGATATCCGTAACCGAGAGGTCCTCTCCTACTCCATGATGGTGCTATTGGAACAGCTGAATGCCAGGGAAAGGGCGGTCTTCATCTTAAAAGAAGCTTTCGACTATTCGCACGACGAGATTGCGGAGATTCTCGGCATGACCATCGGGAATTCGAGAAAATTGCTGAGCCGGGCAAAAAGTAAACTGGGATCGCCGGGGGAGAAAGGAGGCGGATCGATGATGGGAGGAGGTGAAGCTGCCGCCTACCTGGAACGCTATGTCACGGTGATCAGGAATGGAGATACAGGGACGTTGGAAAAAATGTTATCGGAAGAGGTAGCGTATGCCGCCGATGGCGGTGGCCGCATCAAGGTGGTCAGCGAGTTCAACGCGGGTATAGGGGAAGTGGCAAAGCAGCTGTCTTATGTGTTTAAGACCTTTCAGCAAAAATTGATGATCCGGACGGCTATGGTGAATCATCAGCCGGCCCTGCTTTTTTTCAAAGACGGCGCCCTGGTCGCCTGCCAGGTATTTGAACTGGACGCAGACGGCAAATGGTTGAAAACCGCCGGTGACCAAGAGGAAGCGGACCGCCGTCGTCCGGCCATGATCCGGCGGATCTATAACGTCGTCGACCCGGATAAACTCCGGAATTTCAACGAACTGTAATACAATGGCATTGGGGCGCACGACTACGGGAGCCGCGGGTAGGGCAATGGGCAAAGAAAAATCGGCCAACCGGACGCTTGTTTTGTCACGTTTTGACCAACTGGTTTGTTTTATTGTCGACAGTGCCGAACGGCGATATTATGCCGCCGGCACATTTTCTAATACATTAGAACAAATACAATGGCACAAAGACTTACATTCCAGGAGACTCCCAGGGAGGTCCTGGACGTCCTGATGAGGACAGAAAACTATTTGAATGAAAGTGGGCTGGACCACAAGCTCCTCGAATTGATGAAATACCGGGTCTCGCAGATCAACGGCTGCGCCCGTTGTCTAGACATACATCATAAGGAAGCGATCAAGTTGGGTGAAACAGAGCAGCGGTTGCATACGGTAGCGGCATGGAGAGACTGCACCTACTACACCGACAAGGAAAGAGCCGTGCTGGCATTTGCCGAAGCGCTGACGAAAATCAGTGAAGAAGATATCGATGACGAGTTGTACAACACCTTATCGGGATTGTTCTCCAAAAGGGAGATCGTGGATCTGACGCTGGCCGTTACGCAGATCAATACCTGGAACCGGCTGAACAGGACCTTCCGGATGGGCCCGGGGAATCGGGTAACGGCAGATGCCGCGCAGGCAGCACAATAAGAGATATCGGGGTCCCTCCGGGACCCCCTTTTTCCGCTTCCGCGGAAAGTTTATTAACTTACTTCCGTGATCCTGCATGAATTTCCTGATCTCGTCTGGTTAAAGGGCCAGATAACCCGCGGATTTAGCGACCGGCTGGGTTGGTGTGCGCGTCCATTGGATACGGCAGGCTTCCCTAACGTCATCGTGCATACGAAGGTCAGGGAATGTTTCCGCCCCGATATCAAGGGGCCGGTGTCGTTCTTCCTGAATATCCGGGGAAATAGCTCCTGTACTGTGGACGGGAAAACTACTCACATAGACGAGGACAGCTATTTTGTCAGCAATCGCTCCCAGCCTTACACGCTGCAGGTGGAGGAAAGTTCCAGCCGTACGGAAACCTTCAATATCCATTTCGGGGAGGCCTTTAGCGAATCTGTGCTTAGCTCGCTGGTAACGCCGGCAGACAGGATCCTGGACGGGGGAACCGAACAACACTTGTCGCCTGTGCTGTTCTTTAACCAGCTGTATCGACGCGATGCGACCTTCAATGCGCTGATCCGGGCGATCCTGGCCTCGCACCAGGAAACATGCCCAAACAAACTGCTTTTCGAGGAACAGCTGACGTCACTGCTCGCGTATCATCTTCAGCAACATCACCACATCACGCAGATCATAAATCATCTTCCGCCGGTGCGGAAATCCACCCGGGTCGAGGTCTACAGGCGGCTTTCCCGCGCCATGGACGTTCTGCGTTCCGGTTTTTGCGGAGAAGTAAGCCTGGATCAGCTTGCGGCAGAGGCGTGTCTTTCCAAGTACCATTTCTTACGGCTGTTCCGGACGGCTTATGGTTTATCGCCTTATCAATATATCCAGCATCTACGGATCGAAAAAGCCAGGGTCCTGCTCGCAGATCCCACCATATCGATAACGGATCTTGCCGGGCGCCTGGGATTCGACAACAGCCAATCCTTTAGCCGGCTTTTTTTCCAGCGGATGGGGCTTTATCTGACGCAATACCGGCTTCAGGGAAAATAGCAATTTTGGTTATCGCTCTGCACGAGCAGGCTGCTGAATTTTGTGTTCTCATTACATCTAGTATGCTTACATCCAAAATTCGCACGACCGTACTACTGGTCATCGCCTGGCTTATACTTCTGGGCCTATTATCGATACGTGGCTTTTTTGCTAATTTCTCGGCGTTGCCGCCAAGGCTGACGCTTGCGTTGCTGACGCCGCTACCCGTGGTGTTGCTTTTTCTCCGTTCCCGCGCGGGCAAACAGCTTTTGCAGCGTGTCGAGCCGCAATGGGTAATCTATTTACAGACCTTCCGGGTGATTCTCGAAGTGGCGATATTGCTGCTGGTGCGGCGGGGAACGCTACCCGTGCAGATGAGCCTGGAGGGACGAAATTTCGACATCCTCATCGGTTTGCTTGCCTTGCCGGTGGGTTACTACTGTTTTGTGAAGCGATCATGGCCGCGGGCGGTCGTGGCCTTGTACAATATCGCCGGGCTTATTTCCCTGGTGAATGTAGTGGTTATCGCGACTTTGTCGATGCCAACGCCGCTGAGGATCTTCACCAATCAGCCAGACACCTCGATACTGACCAGGTTCCCGCTTATTTACGTGCCGGGGCTGATGGTCCCGCTGGCGTATACGCTGCATATTATTTCGCTACGGCAATTGCGATTGCCTTCGGTGATCAAAAGTAGCCCGATGATCCCTGTCGCCAAGGAGTGGTTTGCCGCGGGGAGCCGGCTGCCCTATGATCCAATGACGAAGCGTATAGGTAGTGGGGCTGCGCCCTTGTTCGTCTTTAATAAATATGTGTATTCGGCCGGGAACCCCGATGTCATCCTCAGCTTTCTGCCGGGGTTTCCGACCGGCTCCTATGACTGGTCCAAGATCGATGTTCTGCTGGAAGAGCAGCATTCGCTGAACCGGTTATATGTGGAGTACATCGGACAGGGAGAATCGGACAAGCCGGAGGGATATCTTTACTCGACCTTTGAGCGGGCCGACCTGGTAGAGGCGATATGGAAGCATCATCGGATCGAGTCCACCATTGTGGTGACATTCGACTATTCTTCTTTGGTGGTCATGGAACTCTTGCGAAGACAGCAGGAGAAAAAGCTATGGACGGTCATCAAGGGCGTATTGCTGATCAATGGCGGATATTTTGCAGACGGGCATTCTCATCCGATCTTTACTACTCCGCTGCTTAAGACAAGTCTTGGGAAGCGAAGCGCGATAAAGGCACAAACATCGGACGTTACCTTCAACAGGATGTTAAAGGGGATGTGGTCTCGTCAATATCGCGTAACGGATGCCGAGTTAGCCGAGGTTCGGGATGCGGTCAGGAGGAGGAATGGGGTGTCTTTCCTGCACTACGCGGCGGGTTTTGTGGATGAGCATAAGGCAAACGGAGAACGGCTGAACCTGCTGCCGATAGTCGAGAAGATGCACCGGGATGTCCGGTTTTCTATTGTGGGAAGCGATAAGGACCAGTTCGAGCCGAAGCAGGTCGCGCTGGCAAGGAAACGGTTGAGCAAATATGGCGTGGACGTCGAGGTGGCGCCGGGCGGGCATATGATAACGATGGAGCGGCCGGAGTGGGTAGTAGGGAAGATATTGAAAATGATAAGGGAGGAGAAAGTATCTTTGTTCCATGAACATCCAGGACCATTGGGATAAGATCTATCATAATAAGGCTTCGGACGAGCTGAGCTGGACTCAGGAGGTCCCCCGGACTTCGCTTGGGTTTATCGATGCTTTTAAACTATCTGCCGATGCGCGGATCATCGACATTGGCGGAGGCGAAAGCCGGCTGGTGGATTTTCTTCTCGAAAAGGGTTATAGAAATATCACGGTTCTCGATATTTCGCGGGAGGCGCTTCGCCGGGCGCAGGAGCGGTTGGGTGAAAAGGCGGCGCTTGTGAAATGGGTCGTCGCGGACGTTGCGAATTTTATTCCGGAGGATTCATATGATGTGTGGCATGACCGGGCCACGTTCCATTTCCTGACCAGGGGCGAAGAGATCGCACGTTATCTTTTGCAGGCGCGAAACGCGCTGCCTGCCGGCGGGTATTTTGTCATCGGGACCTTTTCGCATAATGGACCCGAAAAGTGCAGCGGGTTGCCTGTTCATCAATACAGCGAGCAGGAGCTGACACGGGAGCTCAGCCAGGGGTTCAATAAGATCAGGTGTATTACGGAAGATCACCGGACGCCTTTCCAGACGGTGCAGAATTTTTTGTTCTGTTCGTTCAGGAGGGCGTAGGGGGATGGGGGCGCTCAGGGTGTGCACTGACGGCAGGGCTTCAGCAGTTCGCAGGGGCAGTCCCGGTGGCGGGGGCTTATCCGCCAGGCAGAGCAGTCCCGGTGGCGGGGGCTTATCCGCCAGGCAGGGCAGTCCCGGTGGCCGCGGCCGCACGGCTCATTTTTCGAAAACCAGCGATTGGGCGTCGACGCCCTGATCCAGGAGGATCTGGTTGATCTCCTGCACCATCGCATCGGGGCCGCAGACGTAAAAACAGTTGTCGAACCTGCTCACATGGGATTTCAAAAAGGCTTTGTCGATGAATTCCGTGGACCGGAACGGATGGCCTTTATCGGTGAGCACGAACACGACCTTGTCTTCGAAGATCTTCAACAGCTCATCCCTGTAGATGATGTCTTCGGTAGTCCGGTTCGAGAAGAACAGCTTGTTCTTGCCGATGAGACCTACCTGATGCAGCTGGCGGAAGATGGCGAGAAATGGGGTGATGCCGGCCCCCCCAGCTATAAAATAGCCTTCGCCTTTATAGCGGATGGCGCCCCAGGGGTCGTCGAGGAGCAATTCATCGCCTTCTACCAGTCTGCCGATCTGGTTGGTAACGCCGTCTCTATCCGAGTAGCACTTTATCGTGAATTCGAGATAGGGATCGGTGTTCAGGCTGGTGAAGGTAAAGGGCCTTTTCTGGTCCTTCCAGCCGTCTTTATTGATCGCGACATCGGTAGCCTGGCCGGGTACGAAGGCATATCTTTCCGGTTTCTGCAACCGGATACAGCGGACGTCGTGGGTTACGGGTTTGATCGAAATTATCTTGCTTAGATAGGACATAGATTAAAAATTTTGATACGGCATTGCCTCTTAGGATCTGACGGTCTTCAGGCTCTCCATCCTCGTCAATTGTCCGAGGGTGTATGCGCCAATAGCCATCACGAGGTCGCGTACCGCCACGTCGAAATAATGCCCGCCGATCAGCAGCTGTAAGGCGATCAGGATCAGCCACGCCATCACAATATACGCTCCGATCAGGGGTTTTACAAGGGTGATAATACCGGCTATGATCTCGATGATGCCTACTATCTTCATGAATACCAGCGCATCGAAGGGGATCATGCTTCTATTATTACCCAGATAATCGACCCAGTTGGTCAATAAATTAGTGAACTTGTCCAGACCGGCTACTATGGGCACGATGCCATAGGTTAATTTCAGCGTGCTTTGGAGTTGTTTTATTGTTGCCATAACCGTAATTTTCTATATTGGAGCCGCAACTGGTCAAAAGGTTACAAAAAATATTCTTTCCTTGTTTTGTAACCTTCCGTCCGGCTTTTTATCCAATGAGTTATGATAGGTCAGCCAAATTCCATATTGATCCAGGATACAGATGACGAACTTATTAAACGCGTCGTCGCGGGTGAGAAGGAGCTTTTCGAGGTCATTGTCCGTCGTTATAATCAGCGGCTTTTCCGGATCGGGATGGCGATCCTGGGTGATGATATGGAAACAGAGGAGGCGATGCAAGCCGCTTATATCAATGCCTACGAGCACCTTGTTCAATTCGAGTTCCGCGCCGCGTTCGGGACCTGGTTAACGAGGATCATGCTCAATCAATGTTATAAGGCCAAACGCGATCAAACAAGAGTTGCAACAATTATTCCCCAGGACAGTGAAAATCTCATTAACATGAAGACGCCGGAAAATGTAATGGCCAGCAAAGAGCTTAGCCAGGTTCTGGAAAACGCGATCAGTCAACTGCCGGAGAAATACCGGCTTGTTTTTGTGCTGCGGGAGATCGAGGATCTTTCCGTGCGGGAAACGGCGGAGATAGCGGGTATCGAAACATCCAATGTCAAGGTGAGGCTGAACAGGGCCAAGACGATGCTGCGGGAGAATTTGACCGGGTATATCAAGGGGGCGGTATTCCCGTTTCATTTGACGCGCTGCGACAGGATCGTGGAGGGGGTGATGGCGCGGGTGCTGTTATGAGCGGGTTTGGTTAGGAAGCGGGCAAAGGCCAGGGTGATGGTCAACGCGGTCAGGCCCTGGGCCAATACTGTCGCCGGCGCGCCGATCCGCTGTGAAATGGCGCCTACCAGCAGGCTTCCAAGAGGCAACATACCAAAGACAGCCATCAGGGTGACGCCGATGGCGCGGCCGCGCATGGATGGTGTGGCTTCAGACTGGACAACAATATTGCAAATAGTGAACTGGGCGACGGATCCGAACCCGATGAGTACGGCGAAACACATCGCCGCGGTGAAATAGCTAAGCCGTGAAAAAAAGATCAGCCCGATGCCAAGGACCAGGGTACATACAAACAAGATCCTTCTCAGATGTGCGCCGGGTTTGCGGGAGGCCAGGAAGATCGTGCCGGCCACAGCGCCGATGCCGACAAAGCTGGTGATATATCCGTACGTGGAAGCATCTCCTTTAAAGATCACTTTAGCGAATACGGGCAGCACTGTGCTATAAGGGATCACCAGCAAGTTTACCAGGGCCAGCATGATGATGAGCACACCGATGGACGGCGTCTGCCTGAGGTATTGAAATCCTTCTTCAAATTCAGTAATCACTTTCTTCTTCGAATTTCTGGGGACCGGCTTTGGCAATTTCATGAGCACCAGGGAAAGGATTACCCCGCCAAAGCTCGCGGCATTGATCAGAAAACATACCGTGGCGCTAAATGCGCTGAGCACGATACCGGCAAGGGCGGGTCCCAGCAGTTGGGCCAGCGACGCGGTCGCCGTAGTCAGGGAGATGGCGTTGGGAATATCGGCAGGGTCGGTGACGGCATCGTGGAGCAGGGCCTGGCGGGCGGGTACGTCGAAGGCGTTGATGACGCCGAGCATCACGCTTAGGCCGAGGATCGCCCATACTATCATGTGCCCGGTGAAAACGAGCAGGGCGAGTAGTACTGCCTGGATCGTCGAGGCGATCTGCGTCAGCCGGATGATCTTATAGCGGTCATAGCGGTCGGTGGCGATGCCGCCGGGAATGGAGAATAGGAAGGAGGGGAATTGTTCGGCGAAGATGGTCGCGCCGATGTACAATGCGGAGTGCGTTATGGTGTACACTACCCAGACCACGGCGGTACGCTGCATCACGGTGCCGAATTGGGAGATCGATCTGCCGAAAAAATAGAGGACGTAATTCCTACTCCGGAATGCCCGGACCAGATTGAGTTCACCAATCTTCTTCATTGTATCCTTTCCTTATTGTAACGGATGTGCGGAGGGTAAAATTACGCCTTTTTTTGCAGCCACCGGCGAACGGGCTCGTCATAAAGTTTCAAACAACCATAGGCGATTAGGATCGCTGCACCGACGGTGAGAGCGATGTAAGGCAGGGCCTGTATCATGGTGACCTGGCGATGATTGCTTACCCAGGCGGTATAGGTATAGATCAGCGGATAGTGGGTGATATAGAGCGGATATGAGATATCCCCGAAGAATTTGCAGATCCGGCCGGAGAGTTTGGTTGCCAGCCGGCCGCAGGCGCCCATGTATACGATGAGCGGGAAGATGAGGATGATGACGCCGGCTTCGTAGAGGCCATTCCACCAGCGATGGGTCGCGCCGCCGATCCGCGGGATAGCGAGGAAGATGACGAGCATAAGGCTGCACCAGAAGAATGCGTGATCGATCTTCGTTGTCTTGATAGTGCGGGATAGAAGCAGTCCGGCAAAGAAAGGGAAGATCAGCCGCGTGAACCCGATACGCAGCTGGGGACCGGTGATAGACCAGCCGCCGATGAGGTCGCCTGAATCGCTGCAGACGGCATACTGGACGATGACGATGGCCGCGATGAAGACGAGGATCGACAGGGCCGTTCTTGAAAACTTACGCACGCCGAGTGCGTAGAGGATATTGGCGATGTATTCGAAGAACAGTGACCATGCGGGTCCGTCGAGGGGATGCATTTCCTGCCAGCCGCGGATATCCATGGAAGTCGGCACGGGGATCAGGGTGGCGCCGATAACCATGACCAAGAGCATTTTCCAGACAGGTACGGTGTGAATGGCCGGCCACATTGCGGAGTCCTGGAAATAGAAGAATATAGCCCCGATCACGGAGCCCATGATGACCATCGGCTGCAGGCGTATCAGGCGGCGTTTGAAGAAACCGGAGAGAGTCATTTTAGACCAGCGGTCATCGTAGGCATAGCCGATGACGAAACCCGAAAGCAGGAAGAAAAAGTCGACTGCCAGATAGCCATGATTGAGGAGCATATCGAGGGAGCTGGTGGAATGGGCTTCGCAGATATGCATCAGGACGACGAGGATGGAGGCGACGCCGCGTAGGCCGTCGAGAATGGGATAGTGCGGTTTGGATGGCAGCGCAGCTGTGCTCATGCAGATCGTTTGGTCAATGATACCAAAAAATCTTTACATCTGCGATATCGGAACTAAAAAAGCGGTCTGGCGGAAGGGTTATCCCGGTAGTACTCGAGCTTGGAGAGGAACATAGCGGCCATCTTGTCTGCGCGCCATTTGGCTTCTTCCGCAGTGTGGCCGGTGTACAGGCTGTCGATGGTCTCTTTCCAGAGGCCCAGCCAGGTATCGAAATGTTTTTGTTCCAGCGGCATCTTTGAATGCGGCGGAAAGGGGCTGCCGAAATAGGTATGATCCCCGAGCAGGACGGTTTGCCAGAAGCGGTACATCTTATCGAGATGGGTGGGCCACTCGTTGCCGATGGCGCCGATGAAGATCGGTCCGATGAGCTTGTCGCTGCGCACCTTGTCGTAGAAACTGTCTACGAGCAGGCGGATGTCATTGATATCCCTAATATCGTGTTTCATTTATTTTAGCCTTTATTTTCGCCGCAGGAACAGCTGTTGTTCGGCCAGTTGGTCGGTGAACTCCCCTATCCTGGCGTTGTCGAGCATCTGGGAGATCTGGTGTCTGATCTTTCCAAATTGCTGGTGGATCGGGCAAGGATGGGTCTCGGAGCATTGTTTCAATCCCAGTCCGCAGCCGGAAAAGAGCTGGTCGCCGTCTATGGACCGGACGATCTTGCTGAGCGAGCAATCTCGTCCTGCGCGGTCCAGGTAGAACCCGCCGTTGGGTCCCTTGGCGGACTGAACGAGGCCTTTGCGGCCGAGGTCCTGCAGGATCTTGGCGATAAAATGTTCGGGGGAATCGATGCCTGCGGCAATCTCCCGAATCCCCACTTTGTCGCCGTCCCGGGAACGTTGTGCGATAAAGATCATCGCCCGGATGGCATATTCACACGTCTTTGAAAACATTCCTGCAAAGATACTTAGAAAGCGGGAATAAAAGAGTTTTTTGTCCTTTATTTTTTTATTGGCGGATTTGGATTATGTTACAGCATGACTGTGTTTGAGCTTGAAAGTATGCTTATGGCGATGGAGCAGGATGTCGCGCTTTATGAGGAAAGGAATTTTGAGGCGCGGGTCGAGGCGATCGACCGGCTCGAGTATGAGATGATAGGCGGCTCCGGGGACTCTGCCGGGGACGGTCTGGCCGGGGAATTTGGCGGGAATGGCAGGACCGGGGACGGCCTGGCCGGGGGCGATTTGGCCGCAGGCGGCCTGGCAGCGGATGAACGGGTTTTGTTGCCGGCCTTGCGAGCGCGGGCGGAGTTTTTAAGGGGGAAATTTGAAGAGATCGATGAGATGCTTTTTCGGCGGCTGCGGGCGGAGGTGCGAGTGGCGGCGGCTTCCGGTTCTTTGCAGTCGTTTCGGCAGACCGTTCTGGACTTTTGCGATGTCGGGGTTGGCGAGGAAATCGGGTATGATACGCTGGACATTTTTGTGAACCGGTGGTTGGGATCCCAATGGATGCCGAAGCAGACGATAGAGATGGGGCCGGAGATGGTCTGTTTTCAGAAGACGCCGGCGAGGATCGTCTTCGAGCTTGTGGAGAAAGCGGGGTTTACAGATGAGGATATCTTCTTTGACCTGGGCTCCGGGCTGGGGCAGGTAGCGATGCTGGTGCATCTGCTTGCAGGCGTCGAGGGGGTTGGCATAGAGATCGAGCCGGCCTTTGTCGAGTATGCCCGCGAGCGGGCCCTGGAGCTGGGGCTTTCGCGGGTGAGCTTTGTTACTACCGATGCACGACAGGCAGATTATACCCAGGGAACCGTGTTCTTTCTCTATACGCCTTTTAGGGGTGGGCTTTTGCAGGAGGTGCTGAGGGTTTTGCGGCGTGAAGCTTTGGATCGTCCGATCAGGGTGATCGCGTATGGCCCATGTATCGCGGATCTGACATTACAGGATTGGCTGGAACCGGTGGATGCAAACGAGGATGTGGATCCCTACCGGCTGAAGATCTTTAGAAGCAATTTAGGCGCTGCGGGCAAGCAGCCGGGGTGATCCGGCATAAGCAATCGGGGCGCTGCGGACAAGCAGTCGGGGTGATCCGGCGCAAGCAATCGAGCTGATTCAGGGTAAGCAATCGGGGCGCTGCGGACAAGCGGAAATGTTTTCCCAGGCAAGCCTAAAAGTTACGGGGTTTAGGTAAAAACGAGTATCCTTGTGTACCTAAACTTCATCTTATGCCGATCAAAAACTATGGTGTCCTTGCAGGCCGGGTATATGACCGGGCGCCGGCTACGAAAAAGGACGAACACTATCATATATTGCTGAACCGCGGCAACAGTCCGCAGCGGGTGGCGATCAATACTCAATCTACCGAACCGCCCAGCAAGGTGTTATACTACAGCAGCGATAATTATCGGCATCCGATAACCGCCGCGATCCTATCGGCATCGCTAGGATTGGCTTATAAGCCGTTGACTTCCGCGCCGGGCGGGCTGGCGCTGGATTTTGTCCGGATGGATCTTTTTCCCATAGATGAGATGGCGCCGCTTTCGGGGACAGCCAAAGGGAGCAGCACCGATCTCAACGATCAGCTGGATGTCACGGTGCAGCAGGCGATCAGCGACCCTACCGTGGTGCTCTATGCGTTTGGGCAGCACTGGTTGGATGCGAGCGGCGCCGATGAGGTGTTTCCGGAGATCGATCCCAGCGCGGGAATACACGATATCCATATGAACCAAGGGAATCCAAAGGGTTCTTTTTACAGAGATAATGGGATCTACCAAGACGGGGCGCTGTTCTTCCATTTTCCAGCAGAGGATCGGTGGACGGCGATTTTTATTGCGTTCCAGTCGGAGTCATTTCACACGGACGATAAGACGGGTGATCCGCTCGCAAAGGCGACGCATAAGTAGATCGGTTCGGTGTGAGGAAGATGGATGATCCGCTCGCAAAGGCGACGCATAAGTAGATCGAGGCGTGCGGAAGACGGGTGATCCGCTGGTCGAGGCGACGCATAAGCAGATGGCGGTTTTCGCCTATCTTTAGCTAAATCCAACTCATGAATTTGATCCCAGATTATTCGAATAACAGACGGGAATTTGTTTTGCACGTGATCCAGCCGGGACTGGAAGGGCTGATGGATGGATCGGTCTCTTCGCTCGCGCCGCTTTTTGCAGCCGCGCTGAGCACGCATGATACGCGCACGGCTTTTTTGGTAGGCATGGCCACGGCGGTCGGCGCCGGTATCAGCATGGCTTTTTCGGAGGCGTTATCGGATGACGGTAAGCTTAGCGGCAGGGGGAACCCGATCACAAGGGGAGTGGTATGCGGACTGATGACCTTTGTGGGGGCAGCCGGGCATTCGTTGCCGTTCCTGATAAAGTCGTTTCATGCGGCGATGACGTTTGCGATGATCGTCGTGGGGATCGAGCTTTTTGTGATCGCATGGGTGCGGAATAAGTTTATGGATACGCCGATGTTGAAGGCGGCGTTTCAGATCGTGATCGGGGGCATCATTGTTTTCCTGGCGGGCATATTTATCGGAAAGAGCTGATCTTCCCAGCCGCATCAGGCGGGGCGGTGTGCCTGTGTGGCAATATGGCGGGCGATCAGCCTGGCGTCGCGGGCGATCTCGCGGATCTGGCCTGTGGGGCTGATCCAATAACCGCAGAAATAGAGGCCGTCTTTTCCAAAGTACTTTTGCTTTCGGGCGGGAACACGCAGATCTTCGAAGCGGCTTTTATCCACCTTGACGATGTCGGCATAGTCGCGATAGAAGCCAATGCCGGCGATGATGGCATCGAAGTTCTCCTGGCGGCCGTTTTTGAAGTGGATGGCGTTACCATCGATCCGAACAATGTCGTCGGTGAGACGGATAT
>DASZOW010000489.1:0-8467 GCA_035550615.1 Puia sp. | reverse complement strand
CAACGGACGAACGAGCCGTCCTGGACGAAGAGGTTCGAGGGGCGGTTGTTGTCGTTGGTATTGTCGTTCCTGAGGCCGACGATGCTGGTCGCCGGGTTGGTCACATACACGTTATTTACATCCTGGGACGAGCCGTTGGGGTTGATCAGCGCGAGCCGCGCATAATTCAGCACGGAAGTGAAATAAGCCGTGTTGTTGCCCGGATAGGTTTGGGAGATCGCGAGTTCGTTGAGAACCTTGTTACCCACGCTGGCGGTGAAGAAGATGTTGAGATCGAAGTTCTTGTAGGTAAACGTGTTGCCGAAGCCGAACTGGTAAGACGGCAGCGGTGAACCGAGGAAGGTCATATCGGCCGTGGTGATGACGCCGTCGCCATTGAGATCCCTGAACTTACGGTCACCGTACCAGATGCCGCCGCCCAGGGGGGTTACCGGATAGGGGTTCCCGCTTTGGTCTGCGGCCAGGGCATGTGTTTTGAAATCGGTGGCTTTGGCGAAAATGCCATCGTAGACATAGCCGTAGAATTCACCAATGGGTTTACCGACCACGGTCTTTTCAAAGACTTCATTGTTGAGGGTCTGGCTGAGGCTTGCCGAGCTGCCGGCGCCGAGGTTCAGGACGCGGTTGACGTTGTGCGAAACGGTGACGTCCGTCTTCCAGGTAAAGTTTTTGGTGACCAGGTTGGTCGAGCCGATGTGCAGATCGAAGCCTTTGTTGCTTATCGATCCCACGTTTACGTAAGGCGCCTGCATGGCCCCCGGTGAATAGCCCGCGGTGGTGCCGGAATACAGGGGCAGCGGTACCTTGAGGAGCAGGCCGTCCGTTTTCCGGTCGTAGGCGTCGACGGAGAAATTGATCCGGCCGTTGAACATGGCGCCGTCGAGGCCGATGTTCCCGTAATCCGTTTTTTCCCAGGAGACATAAGGATTTGCGAGGTTATACTGAAATTGCGCCACGCCTGACAAGCCGTTGGCCGCCGAGCTTAGCTGCGTCACATAGGTATTGCCGGGAATGTTCTGGTTGTTGGTAACACCATAGCCCAACCGTAGTTTGAGTTCCGTGAGCCATGTCACCGTTTGCAGGAAACGTTCGTTGTTCATCTTCCAGGCAAAAGCACCGGAATAGGTGGTTACCCAGCGATTCCCCGGTGCAAAGTTCGAGGAACCGTCGTCGCGGACATTGGCGGTGAACAAGTATCTATCGGCCAGTGTCACATTTGCGCGGCCGAAATACGATTCCTGCGCCGGCCCCGACCCGGTGGACCCACTGTTGAGCGCGGTGGTAGCATCGCCGCTGGAGATAGCCTGGATATTGTTGGAAGGATAGTTGGACCGGCTGGCCGAAACGTTCTGGTAGCTGCTCAGCTGGGCTTCGTGCCCGGCGAGCAGATTGACATTTGCCTTACCCCAGCCATGGATGTAAGTGAAATAGTTGCGGATGACGGTATAATAGCTCTGGTTGTAGTTGTAGTTGGAGGTGTTGGTGCCATTGGTAACCTTGCCGAATACATAGACGGGATAGAATTTGTTCTCGGTGGCAAAATCGAAATTGCCGGAGACTTCATTCCTGAGCGAAAGGTCTCTGAAGAACTGGACTTCGGCGTAGGCGTTGCCAAAGATCTGGTTCCTGCCTTTTTGGTCTTTGACGAGAAGCGCGAGTCCTACCGGGTTGGCCACCGGTGTCACCCAGCCGGCGGTATTGGTAATACCGCCCCAGCTGCCGTCGGGATTCTTGACGGGGATATCGGGAGTGAGGCTCAGGGCGGTCTGGATCACGCTTTGGGTGGTGGCGTTCACGTTCTCGTCGATATGGGCGAGCTGCAGGCTGGTGCCCACCTTGAGCCAATTGGTCGTCTTGTTGTCCAGGTTGAGCCGTACGGAATACCGTTTGAAATTGGAACCGAGCGAGATCCCCTCCTGGTCGAAATAGGATGCGGACAGCAGGTATTGGGTCCGGCTGTCGCCGCCGCTGATGGTAGCGGTTTGATTGCTCATGGGGGCCCGGCGGAAAAGGGCGTCCTGCCAGTTGGTCCCTGTGCCCAGGTATTGCGGGTTGGCGAATTCCGGCCGGTTGTCGAAGCCCCACACTTTCGCGCGATCATTGATGAATCCCGCAAACTGGCGCAGGTTGACTACCGGCAGCTCTTTGGGCAGTTCCTGGAAGCCGCCGTAGAGATCATACGCGATGTGTGGGGCGCCCGCCTTGCCGCGCTTGGTCGTGATGATGATCACCCCATTAGTCGCCTGGGAGCCATAGATCGCTGTTGCCGAGGCGTCCTTTAATACGTCGACGCTTTCGACTTCGGATGGATTGATGCCTGCGAGCGGATTGGAGCCATCGCCGGGGTCGGCGGGCGGCGGGATGATGACTCCATCGATGACGTACAGCGGTGCGTTGGCGCCGCTGATCGATGAAACGCCGCGAATCTGGATCGAGACGCCGCCGCCGGGCTGGCCGGATACCTGCTGGACCACTACGCCGGCTACCTTGCCCTGGAGGGCCTGGTCGAAGGTCACGGGTTGGGTCTTGCGCAGGTCGTCGCCGGAAACGGAGGCAATAGACCCTGTGACGTCTTTGCGGGCCAGTTTCCCATAGCCGATGACGACGACATCATCCAGTGTGGATTGGGTTTCGGTGAGGTCGACCAGCACGTTGTTGCTTTTCCCGACAGTGAGCTGGTTTCTTTGATAACCTATCATGGTTATCACAAGGACGTCGCCGGGGGCGGCGTCGATGCTGAAACGGCCGGCATCGTCGGTGGTCGTCATGCGGTTCTTGTTTTTGACGGAGATAGTCGCGCCGGGGGCGGGGGCGCCGGTGCGGCGGTTGACCACGGTGCCAAAGACCTTTCCGGTCTGGGCTTGGGTCTGGCCCTGGGCCAGGGCGGTGGCGCCCGGCAGGAAGAGGGCGAGGGTCGCCCATAACAGTAATAAACGCAAGCTGATCGTTTTGATTTTCATAAATGCAATCGTTTCGGTTATCATTCAGATTTTTTTGGGGTGTCATTGGTTAACGGCCACATCCATTACCTTCCGGTTCAGGACTATAGCAAAGATGCGGATGTTATCATCGGCGGGCGGAAAGCTTATTTTGATCTCCCTTTTATGATCCTGCGAAAACGAGATCTTTGAACTTCGACCTACTTCGTGCGCGCTGACAATTTTTTGGCCAGGATTTACGGCAGGAAGCGTAATCGTATTCTTTTTAAAATCGTCCAGCAAAAAAACATAAATGGTGCTGTCCCGATACGCAAATCCGAATTGACCGTCCTTAGGATCCCAGGGACCTCCATAGGTGCCATAGATCGCCTCCTGCCGTGTACTAAGCCAGGCGCCAGTTTCCTCCAGTAGATGCGTTATCGGTTGGCTGATCACGCCATGCCGGTCGGGCCCGACATTGAGCAGTAACGACATATTACGGATCGTAACATCGGCGATCATGCGCTTTATTCCGGCCAGAGAGATAAGCCGGGTAGTATCTTCCATGGCCCGGGTATATCCCCAAGGGCCACCCATCGTCATGCATTTTTGCCAGATCGCCTTGGTGCGGACGGGTCCCGTGATAGGTGCGCTTCCCTCTTCACTTTCGAAATCGCCCATCCAGCCGGAGCGCGGGTTCACAATAATGTCGGGTTGATACTTGCGGACAAGGCCCATGAGACCGAGCGGTTTTCCGGAGGCTGGATCGATGTCCTGAAAATAAGGATCCACCGGCCAGGGATTGGCGGGGTTAAGGAACTTGCCCGGCTCCCAAAACCAGGCGGCATCCGCGTCGGTTCCCTGCTGTGCAAGCCAGCCCCCATCCCAGAAGATCATATCGATCTTACCATAGTTCGTCATGAGGGTTTTGGTATCTGCATACAGGCCCTCTTTCATCTGCCGCGCGTTTTCCTTGTGCGAGCTATCGGTGGTATAATTCCAGTTGTTCTTTTTTGCGCCCGTACCGGTCACATCGAAATAACCGGGATATCGCCAATTGATCAATGTTTTATAGATTCCCACTTTCAACCCTGCCCGGCGGCAGGCATCGGTGTATTCCTTTACAAAATCCCTGTTGAGCGTTTGTTTGCTGGTAAACGAATTCATATACCGGCTGTCGAACAGTGCATATCCATCATGATGCATGGCCGTGAGACACATATATCTCATTCCGGCCCTTTTCGCCAGAGCCGCCCAGGCGCCGGCATCGAATTTATCCGCATCGAAATATTCCTCGCCGGAGGACGGGTAGGCCAGCTTTCTGTAGGTATCTATGGGGACTGCTGCATTTTCCATATACCATTCGCCTCTCGCCGGACCGGCATATAAGCCCCAATGTATGAACATCCCGAAACGGGCATCGAGCAGCCATTTCACTTTATCGTTGGGCTGTTGCATCAACCCATATTGAGAGGCCGGGATGCGTGTTGGCATCGGTTGGATACCGGCATATTCATCGCGATGGCGGGTGAGCGTCGCGCTATGACCGGGGACCAGGGTGGCGACAAAGCCGCCGCGGGGCAAACAGTTCACTTCGACTTTACTGTCTTTTGTTACCGGGATGGTTTGGGTGCTGAATTCCTTGCCGGTTACGCCGTCGCGGATGAGTTCGAGCTCGTAGGCGCCGGCGGGTAAGAAATCGAAGTGGAGTTGGAGGGTTTGCGGCTGGTCCTGGCCGTTGAGGCCGCCGATGTACCAGGTGTGGTCTTTACGGCGGGCGATGACTACGCGCTCGCCGGGGAAGCCATCCATAAGCCGGGTATCGTCCCATGCGACGGGTACGGTCATGAGGAATTGGCGCTCCGGTGCGGGAAGGGCGTAGAAGCCTTCCGGCCGGTCTGCGAAATGTTGCAGTCCGGATTCGAAGACGACGGATAGCGCCAACTCGTGAGCGTAGGTAGTGGAATGGGGGAATAGGGCGTCGGTAAAGGTGACCGGTGTATAATCCATGGACCCTACTACGTTGCGGGTAAAGGGCAGGGTCGCGTTGTGTTGTGCGCCTTGCCGGGTGAGGACGGGTGCGTAGGCATACCATTCGGCGCCATAGACCGCTTCCATGGTCATGAGGTTGGGGTAGGTCCGGTCCCATCCTTTCGGGATCGTCGCGCCGTGGAAATCGACCATCAGGTGATAGTTTGCCGCGTCTTGCAGCAGATCGAGGTAGTAGGCCATTTCTTTTTGCCGGTCGTCTTCGAAGAAGTCGACCTTAACGCCATAGACGCCGATCTTGTTGAGCCAGGCAAATTCCTTGCATCTGGCCTCGTGAGTTGTCAATCGGCCATAGGGGTCGAGGCCGGCGCTGGAGCTCAGGGAATCCCGGGAGTTGTACCACATCAGGGGTTTTATTCCCTGGCTGCGGGCGTAGGCAACGGCGTCTTCGATGTTACCGCCATTGCTCATGCGGTCCCATTCCCAATCGATGAGGACATAAGGCCAGTGCATGGCTTTGGCCAGGTTGACGTATTCGACGACTTTTTGATAATCCTTCGAACCGTGGTTGAAGGCCCAGTAGACCCAGGCGACGGGGCCGGGTTTGATCCAGCTTGTGTTGTCGAGTTTCGATGGTTCGCTGAGGTCCGTGACGAGGGTCGATTGGACGATGTCTGCCAGGCTGCCGGTCATGACTACCCGCCAGGCCGATTTCCAACCGGGACCGGCGGAGATGGCGGCTTCCGGCATCGTCACCTTGTAGGCGGTGCTATCGTCTTTATTGGAAAGGTGTGAAGCGCAGTTGGCGCTCGAGACATCCGCTTCGGTGATGAGCCCCCACAGCGGGGTGTTCTGTACTTCATACAATGCCGGGAATCCCCATTGCCGGTGATCCGGTGCATCCGTCTTGCCGGTGGTGGCCGCGGGGTAAAGGGCTTCGTAGGTGGGGGTATATTGCTGCATCCATCTTCGGGCGCCTTCGGGGATCACGAAGGTGGTCTGCTCGCCGGTTAGGTGGCGGTCGGCGGTTATTCCGCTGTCCCCGCCCGTTATATGGCGGTGCTCACCGGTAGTTTGAGGGAGCGTATATCGGAAGGCTATGCCGTTGTCGTAGGCGCGGAAGGTCAGATAGAGGAGGCGGCTGTCTTTGGTGTTGAAGCGGAATGTCTTTTCTATTGCCTCGTTGTGGCAATCGGCGCGTTTACCATGGATCATGTGGTAGTGGTCAACGACCTTTCGGTCGCTTACCAGGCCGGTATAGGTGAAATCGGAGGAGAAGTCCGCGTCGTTTGTGCTGATGCCGAGGGCCGATTGCGGGACCACGGTGATCGGTGTTCCGTTCTTTGTGCAGGTGACGGTGTAGTGCAAATGTCCGCGGGCATCCAGCTCCACGGTTGCTTTGACGGCTTTGTTAGGGGAAATCACGGAGACGGCCGCGGGCGTGTGCTGGGAGAAAGCCTGGCAGCCAACAAACAGTAGCAGAAAGAAAAGAGAATACTTAGGCATAAATTATTTTTTTGGTTCCGTAAGACCCGGCCAGTCGTCGGTGCGGAACGGCACGGCCGGGAGGCTCGCAGAATTCGAGAGGTTACAGTCGGGGTTATCGGCCCAGGCATATCTCACCGCTTCGGGGGCCGGGACTTTGTCCGAGTGAATAATTACTTCATCGCCGGTTATTTTTGCTTCGGCCCAATAGAAATGGCGGTCCTCGCCGGCGATGGCGAAGCCGGTGACGGGTTTTCCGTCTTTTGTTGTCAGCCCGGAAGCGGTGTTGGTGAAGCGGATGCGAATGCGGTCGCCCTGTACCTTGTATGTTTTAAACGTAGGCCCGGACGCGATCGTATTTTGGTGATAAACGAGTTTGGCGGCGGCAAGTGCGAGACGAAGGCCGACGTCTTGTTTATCCGCGTAATGGATATTGTCTCCTTCGCCGATGTCGATGGTACAAGCCATGGCGGTTTGCGGCAGGGAGAGGGCCATGGCCTGGGCTTCGCGCAATTCCGCCCACTCGCTTTCGGCGGGATGGGGCTTTCGGGCTTTAAAGTTGGCGAGCTGGACGAATAAAAAAGGCAGGTCGCCGCGTTGCCATCTTTGACGCCAATCCGTGATCAGCATCGGGAACATCTTCCGGTAGTTATAGGCTTCCGTGTCGTTGGCTTCGCCCTGGTACCAGAGAAATCCGGTAATGCTGTATGGGATCAGGGGGCTTATCATGCCATTGAACAGGACATCGGGATAATATTGATAGTTGTGGATAAGCGGGAGAGGTTCGAGGTCCTTCTTATATAGCCATTCACCGGCCAAAGATATTTTGGTCTTGCCGTCGGTGAGATAGAGGTTTTCGGCGGGTGAGTTTAGTCCTCCCCCACCCCACAGCATGGCCATCCGGATTGCGATGGTATTTTCGCCTTTGCGCACAATAGCAGCGGGGATGGTGTAGATGTGCTGAGGAGCTGCATTCCACACATCTTTACAAATTTCGACGCCGTTGAAATAAAGCGAGTAGCACATCTCGGGGCGACCGAGATCCAGTGTGAGGGATCTGCCGTCAAAGGTATCCGGCAACATGAGTTTTTTGCGCAACCAGATGATGCCCTGGTACGGGCCGATGCCAAAATCTTTGATCAGGCGGGGCATATCCACCTTGTTCCAGCCGGAGTCGTTGTATTCGGGCATAGGGATGCGCTTATCGGCATTGTTTTGCGGATGGTTAACGATATCCCAAAACCGGCCCTGGTTGATGCTATCCTGTAAGAAATTGTTTTCCGTAAGCGTATCGTTGGCCAGTGCGGCATTTCTTGTTATCGACGAGGAGAGCAATTTCTCCTTGCTTGTCCAGGCCTGTACGGGCGTTCCGCCCCAGGTGCTCTGGATGATACCGATGGGCACCTGTTGCTGCGCGTATATTTTCCGGGCAAAGAAGAAGGCGGCGGCGGAGAATTGTTTTACGTTATTCGAGTCGGCAGGCTTCCAGCCGGCGGTGTGAATATCGGTTTGCGGGGTAAGTCTTTTATCCTGGCCGACGAGAAGCAAACGTATCTCGGGATAGTAGGCGTTCGACATCTCCTGTGCGGCGTTTTTCGCCTGTTGCACCTGGAACTCCATATTGGACTGACCCGAGGCCAGCCAGACGTCGCCGATGAGGATATTTTTGAACTCGATCTTGCTTTCGGGTCTTCCCTGCTCGCTGATGGCGAGGATATAGGGGCCGCCTGCGGGAAGTTTTGGGAAGTGCAGCATCCAATTCCCTTGCTGGTCTGCTTTTGTAGTGACTGTCGCTTTTCCGAGCGTAGCCATTATGACCGCGCCGGGGTTCGCGTGGCCCCAAATGGGGATGGGGATATTTCTTTGCAGCACCATATTGTCGCCGAATACTTTTGGGAGGACGACGTGGTGGCTGAGCAGCGCGGTGGCCGGTTCGAGGCCTGTAGATGTCGCGGTGAGCGAGATGATCCCCGGCTGGCCTGTGGCTTCCACGATCACCTGTGCGAGGCCGTTAAACAAGCGGCGTTTCCATTGTGCTGCGGGGACGATGAGCTGCAGGACGCCTGGGTCATGGT
>DASZOW010000488.1:0-9746 GCA_035550615.1 Puia sp. | reverse complement strand
TACTATTCGCCACCGGGGTCACCGGGAAGAAAGCATACAACAGCATCCTGGATGAAGCAAAGACTCCCGTAGTAAAAACTGCATATACTCCTGCTACCACAAGCCCCGCCGTTCAACCTATCGACTTCGAAAAGGCAGCCGCAGCCGCAGTACCTTCCGTCGTACATATTAAAGTGACCATGAAAGCCAAAGAAGTCTCCCACATGGAAGTCCCCGGCGAGGACCAGGATGATCCGTTCGGCGATATGTTCAGGCATTTCTTCGGTGAAGGCGGCCGTAACGGTCACGCCTTTGTACAACCGGACCAGAAGGCCTCCGGCTCGGGTGTCATCATCAGCTCCGACGGTTATATCGTTACCAATAATCACGTGGTCAATGGCGCCACCAACATCTCCGTTACCCTGAATAACCGCAGGAACTATGCCGCCAAGGTCATCGGCACCGATCCGAACACCGACCTTGCCCTCATTAAGATCGACGGCAAAGATCTCCCTGTCATGAACATCGGCAACTCCGATGATGTCAAGCTCGGACAATGGGTACTGGCCATCGGCTATCCCCTGAACCTCGACGTCACCGTTACCCAGGGTATCGTCAGTGCCAAATCCCGGAATATCGGCATCAACACGCAGGCAGCTGCCCCTGTTGAATCCTTTATCCAGACCGACGCAGCCGTCAATCCCGGCAGCAGCGGCGGCGCACTCGTAAATACCAATGGAGAGCTCGTCGCAATCAACTCGGCCATCGCTTCTCCCACCGGTTCGTTTGCAGGTTATGCCTATGCCATTCCTTCCAATCTTATGAAGAAGGTTATCGGCGACATCATGAAATATGGTTCCGTACAACGTGGCTACCTCGGCATCAGCATGGCGCCGGAAGGTCTTGACGACGCCAAAAAGAAGGAATTGGGGATCAACAGCGACGTAGATGGCGTATTCGTCATCGAGACCTCGCCCAATGGTGCGGCAGCACAGGCCGGTATCAAGAAAGGCGACGTCATTACCAGCGTTAACGACCAGCCCGTTCATTCAGACGCCCGCCTGGCCGAACTGATCGCCCGTCAGAAACCCGGTGATCATGTAAAGCTGACGCTGAACCGCAATGGTGAAGAAAAGACCGTCGATGCGGTACTGCAAGGTAAGCTGGGCACATTCGCCAGCACGGAAACCGCGGCCGTCGAATCGCTCGGCGCCAAATTCTCCGATCTGAGCAAGGCGGATGCATCCAAGCTAGGTATCGATGGCGGTGTCGTAGTCAACGATATCCACGACGGTGTACTGAACAACCAGACGAATATGCGTCCGGGTTTCATCATCACAAAGATCGGTGACATCCGCGTGCACAGCGTGGCTGAACTCAAAGACGCCCTGAGCAAACAAGGAAGCAACTTCCAGATCCAGGGTGTCTATCCCGGCAACAGCCAGGAAGTATACTATTATGGTATCAACGACTTTAAGAAATAAGGTCGGCCCTGCCGGGCGAGTCGCTGAAAGCGGCTCAAAGAAAATTGTTTTGTTTTTTCATTGATAACACAAGAGCGGCCGCCTCATTCCTGGGGCGGCCTTTTCTATCGGCGGCCCCCCGGCCGGGCCGGCTTCGCCCAGGGCCACGTTTCATTCACTTCTCAACGCCCTTACCGGGTTCGCCATCGCCGCGCGAACCGCCTGAAGGCTCACCGTCACCGCCGCGATCGTCACCGCCAGCGCGCCCGCAACCGCAAAGACCCACCAGCTCAAGCCGATCCGATAGCTATACCCCTGTAGCCAGCTATACATGACCCACGCAGCCACCGGGAACGCCGCCACGCAGGACACCAGCGTCAGCTTCAAAAAATCGCTGGTAAGCAGATACGTGACCCCTTCCGTCGACGCGCCCAGCACCTTGCGGATACCGATCTCCTTGACCCTGCTCTCCGCGGTATAAGCCGCCAGCCCGAACAATCCCACACAGGAAATGAAGATCGCCAGGAAAGCGAAAACCCGCGACAGTTTCGAGATCAGGCTCTCGCTCTGGAATAATGCATTGAACTGGTCGTCGACAAATGTATACTCAAAGGGAACTCCAGGACATATATTCCTGAACACTCCCGCCATCTTCGCCAACGCCTGCTCCGGATCGGCTTGCGGCGTCATCCGCACATACAGCAGATTCGCTGCCTTCGGCATACAGAAGAAGATCACCGGCGCCGGCTGCCCGTACATATCTCCATATACATAGTCGTCGACGACCCCTTTGACGATCATATGCAGCACCCCGAAATTGGCATTGAACTGCAGCGTCTTCCCAATAGCGCTTCCCGCTCCAAGCAGCCGCTCCATCGTCTTCGTGACCACTACATGGAACGTGATCGCCGAATCCTTAGCCTTCGCTAATATCGCCGGGTCGATGACATCCGTGGATTCCAGGTCCCTGCCCTCGGCAAGCCGCATGCCCAGCGTCGATATATATTCCGGGCTCACGACCCGCTGCGAAACCACGATACTGCTATTGGGCTCCTTCCCCGGCCAGTCGATCGCCGTCGTATTATTGCCGCCCGTCAGCGTCGGATGGTCGGCCAGCGCCGCATTGCTGATCACACCCGTATTCAGGAGCTCCTGCTTTATCGCCGGGAACTCCGCCAGCATATTCCCCTGAACATTCATCTGCAGCAACCTGTCTTTATTGAAACCCAATGCCCTGTTCTTGACATGCTGCACCTGCAGATAGATCACCATAGTACCGATGATCAGCACTATCGAGACCGTAAATTGCAACACCACCAGGCCGCGGCGGATCAGCGTGGCGCCACCCGTCCTGATCCTGATGCCCTTTAATACAAACACCGGATTGAACGCGGAAAGATACAGAGCAGGATAGCTCCCCGAAACCATGCCGCAGACCAGCGTCAGCACGACCAGCGCCGTTAAATGCACCGGTTTCAGCACATCCAGCTTTAACTCCTTTCCTGCCAGTGAATCAAAGGCCGGAAGCGCCAGCCACATCAGGACCACCGACGCGATCGCTGCCAGCGCGGCCATCAGGATCGATTCCCCGAGAAAATAGCGGACAAGACTGCTCCTGCCGGCGCCCAGCACCTTCCGCACACCTACTTCCCGGCTGCGTTTCTCGCTCCGGGCCGTAGCCAGGTTCATAAAGTTTATACACGCGATAAATAGCACGATCCAGGCGATAGCCGAGAAAAGCCGGACATATTGGATCCGGCCGCCGCCCGTCATCTGGCCGTTCTCGAACTGGTTCCGCAGCCGCCAGTCCTGCATGGAGAATAAAAAGATGTGATCCGTGGATGTCGAAGACTCTCGCTTCTGCGTGGTAAAATCGTATAACGAGTCGGCCAACATCTTGTTGATCGCCGCGATATTCGCGCCCGGCCGCATCTCTATGTATGTGCTCAACGAAAAGTTGCCCCAGTTCTTTAGATAAGGCCGTTCGGCTATAAGCGCTTCCATCGGCGCCAGCCATTCGAATTGAAGGCTGGAATTTTCCGGCTGGTCTTTGACGACACCGGTGACGACATAAGCCTGTTTGTTATCCATAGTCACCGTCTTGCCCAGGCAGTCCTTGACGTCGCCGAAGAATTTCCTCGCGGCGCTTTCGGTGAGTACGATCGAATACATCTGCCGGAAGGCGCTCTTTGCATTTCCCTGTACAAACGGCACGGTAAACAGATCGAAGATGGAATGATCCGCGTATATGCCGGTGGCATTCACCGCCTTGTCGTCAAAACGGAAAAGGACGGCCGCAGCATCCCAGACGCGGCAGGTACTCACCACTCCCGGTATCATCCCCGGCAGCGCCGCCGCCAATGGCCCCGGCGTAGAAGAATGCGTTAAGATGCCGGAGGCATTTGCTTCGTTGACATTGACCAGGTAGATTTGGTCCTTTTTCAGCTGGTTGCTGTCAAAATTCAGCTCATCCTCTACCCACAGAAAGATCAATCCCGAGCAGGCAAGCCCGACGGCGAGACCGATAATATTCAATAGGCTATAGCCCCGGTTCTTCCGGAACATGCGCAAGGATGTTTGCAGATAGTTCATAATGCTCAATCCCAACGAGAAGGATGCCAATTTGATCTGATATTGATTGTTAATGATTTAGCCGAAACCGATCACCCGGAAAATGTCCGTTTTCAATACATCGGGCTGTCCGTTTTTTGGCGCCCTGTCTCGTCCTGGAAGACTATACGCCTGCGGGCCTGCAGGCCTTCGAGCCTGTGCATCGCTGCGGGCCTCAGGACATCGATCCGGTACTTTCAGGGCTTTCCGGCCGGCATGAACTTCCGCACAAAAAAATCTGCTGCTGCGCCATATACCGTGACCGCATTCGAAAATCCCATCCAGTGATGCGTATCATCCACGATCATCAGCGTCTCGTATGGCACGCCCTTTTTCTCGAGCCGGTTCACCAGGTCTACGCTCTGGTTAAATCGCACATTCCGGTCGTCATCGCCCTGGATGATCAGCACCGGCGATCGCCAGCCTGCAATAGCCGACACCGGGGACGACTGCCAGGCCGTCTTCATCGCCAGGTCATAATCCGGCGCTTTCTCATAATTGTCCTTATAGCTGGCCAGCGATGATGCATGTAGCCAGTCATGGACCCCATGAAAATCCACTCCGGCAGCAAAAAGCTTCGAATCCCGCGCCAGCGCCAGCGCCGTAAGATACCCTCCGTAAGAACCGCCATAGATGCCGATCCGCGCCGTATCCACAAACCGCTGTCTCCGGAGCCATTCACCCGCAGCCTTGATGTCCTTGTATTCCGCGGCGCCCGACGCGCCGGCATGTTTCGGATGATGGAACTCATAACCATACCCTATCCCAAGCCGGTAGTTGACGGACAGGACCACAAACCCGAGGCTCGCCAGGTATTGATTGGCCGCGTATGCGTTGGAATAATAGTCTGAATAATTCCAACCCAGCAACATCTGTCTCGGCGGCCCGCCATGGACAAAGACGATTGCCGGCCGTCTGCCCGCACCGCCCGCCGGCTCAAAAAGATCTGCATGCACCTCCACCCCATCCGGCGCCATGAACACTACCGGCCGCGGCGTCACGAGCGCCGCCAGCGGAAAATCCGCCGGTATGAGGTCTGTCCCCAGCACCTGTATGTCGTGGCCATGCTCCGAGTTCCCGTCACGCCTGGACCCACCGTCACGCCCCGAGTCCGTGTCACGCTTGACCCCCCCGTCACGCCCGGACCCCACCGGCAATACTGCCGGCAAAGGCGGCCGCTGCGCTGTGGCGCTTAAAAAAACAAGCGTCTGTCCATCTCCTGTGACGGTCGGGGTCCATTCCAGCCCTTTGCCGGGCGTCATCACCCGCATATCCGGTTTGTCCACGCTCACCATCGCAATATGCCGCCGCTCGAGATCATCGGGGTCATCGCCCATGTTGGCGGAAAACACCAAAAACTTTTTATCGGGGCTGAGCCGGATATGCTCGCACATAAATTTTCCGGGCGTCAGCAATATCGGTTTCCCCGCCCCCGAAGCCCCCGCATTCAGCGAATACAGATGCGGCCATCCATCCTCGTTAGACAGGAACACGATCGTATTCCCCGCAGCCCAATGCAGATTGTCCTCCCCATCCGTGGACGGATACGACCCCCGAAGCGTTGCCGGCGCTTTATATAATAATACAGGCGGCCCGCCTGCCGTATCGGCGACATAGATGCTCCACGGCCTTGGCCTGCTTACCAGCAATGAATCCGGGGCGCCACCCGATCCCGGTCTTCTCACAAAAGCGATTCGCCCGCCATTGCCCGACCACTGCGGCGACTCATTCCGGCTAAAAGACGGCGCGATCCATTTAAGCCGGGAAGAACCCAGCGTATAGATGCCGATCACCGAGTGATCCCCCCTCCCGGCTTCGAACAACAATCGCTTGCCATCCGGCGACCACTGCAGCGAACTGATATTTCCCCTGGCGGTAAATAAGTTTTTGGCGTCCCCCGAACCTGCGACGCCGCCCGAACCTCCTGCCGACCTCGTGGCCCCTCCAGCCTCATGAGCCGAACTCGCGCCTGGCTCCGAAGCCCCTCCTGCCGAACCCGCACTTCCGTCCAGGACCCCTGCCGACCCTGCGGCCCCGCCCGATCCCCCTGCCGAATCCAGTCCCGCGATCCAGACCTGTCCGTTCTTGATGAACACTACCCGCTTGCTGTCCGGCGAGATCACCGGTTCATCCCCCTCGGAAACATATTTGACCGGACCTCCCGAAAAACGCACCGCACCGACCTGCACCTTGAACGGCTCCGTCCCAAAAGACGGGTCCACCGCCAGATCCTCATCCCAATTCGCCCCATGATCCCCACCCCGGACAAAAACAACCCATTGCCCGTCGTCCGAGATCTGCAGACTGGTAATCTCCTGCCCGTCATCTGTGGTAAAATCCGTGAGTTTCCGCGGTGCAAAGACGGGCCCTTCCGCAACATAGATATTACGGCGCCCCTCCTGGTCCATAGTCCAGGCAATACGCGATCCCCTGGCCGAAGCCGTCAGCTCGCTGGGAAAAGGATATTTCTTAAAAGGCAGGAATCCTTGCTGGACATCGGTCTGCGCCGCCACATACAAAGGCAGCAGGAAAAGCAACAGTGATTTTCGCATGAGGTCATCTTGGTTTCAGGGAATAATTTACAGCTTTTCCCTGATTGGATCAGTTCTGTGCCTCCCAAATCCTCAGATGACCGATCCGCTGCCGGCTCCACGTGCTGCGGAATCCAAAATATCCGTCCTTTAGCGGCATCGGGTCCGTATAGCTGAAATAGCGTTCGCCATCTACCCAATAGCTGGTAGTGCCGGAGTTCACCAGGATCTCGATATGATACGGCCTATTCGGTTGGAGGAGGTGGGCGGCATCGAGATATTCTTTGATCACCGGCTTCCGGCCACCGCTGTAATATTTTCTAAACCGCGTCGTCTTATTCGTATTGCCGCCCATTCCGACGTAGTAGAGCTGCAGATCGTCATAAGATTTGAACCGGCCGCTTCTGGTGAAAAGATTCGCGTTGTTCGGATCCGACGCCATCCAGAACACATTCATGTCCGAGAGCCTGTCGTTCTTACCGGTGTCGACCAGCACCTCCCGGTCGTATTCTATCCGCAGATCGCCATGCAGCCGCTTATTCAACCATACCGTGACGCCGCCGCGCGTGTTCAGCACCAGCGCCCCATCTTGGGTATACACGGAAGAAACGCTGCCCTGCTTCGGCTCTACCTCCGCAACCCAAACCCGGGGATCGAGCGGAGCATTAAAGTCATCGGAAAATATCAACCGCTGTGGCGCTGCTTTCCCTGCGTCCTGCGCGCCCGGTCGTCCCGAACCTCCTGTTCCCCCCACTGGCGCCTCCCCCGCAAAAGCCCCGACATTCTGCAGATTCCCAAAACGCCCGCCGGGCCGCAGATGCATGAACGTAATATCCGGCAGGCTCCCGTCGGCCTTGCGCGGGGCCGTCAGCTGCGTCTCATCGAGGCTCTCAAAATCCTCGTCCGTAGCCGGCAGATCAAAATAATTATTGACCAGCTCGCATTGCGCCGTATCGAGATTAGCCACCGCCGCGCCCCTGGCCTTATAACCCAAATTATTTCTCATCACATGCTTGTAGCCCGGCACATCCGTGACGTTATCCGGCAGCCGGTTCAGCATATTGAAATTGATGTGATTTTCGTACGCCGTATTATTGATCCAGAAGCTGCCGTTGATATGATGATTGGAATAGAACCCGCTGGCTTTGTTCCTCACGGCCAAACAAAACCGAACCGTCGTCTGCGGAACAGGACTGGGTATTTCGTCGGCCGGCCGTCGCCCATAACCGCCGCCTTTAAACCCGTTTCCATCCCCTTGGCTCGTAAAAGTCGGATCATACCCGTTATAAAAGGCCCAGCAGTGGTCAAAGGTCGTCGCTTCATGGCTGTTGATGACATCGTATCCGTCGTCGCTGTTGAACCAGGACCGGCAGCCGCGAAACACATTCCCCTTGCTGCCCTCCGCAGGGTGACAACCGAAGCCGTCCGTGTTTCCGCCGCGGTGGTTCTCCGACACGGAATCAAAATTGCGATACGCATCACAGTTCAGGATCAGGTTATCGGAACCGCTGAGCAGATAGAAGCCGATGGCCATCCCATCATGCATGCTGAGCTGCTCGTAAATATTATTGCTGCCATGATTTTCGAAACATTCCGATTGCGTGTGCGTCTTGATCGTCACCTGTACGCCCGTGACCTCGAAACCCCGAAGGTGCAGCCAGGAGCCCGTTACATAGAAGGCTGCTACCCGATAATCCGCCGGCCGGATAGCGGAATAGTCAAAGACCGGTCGCTCGCCGGGATAGGCACTGTAAAGAATGTATTTGCCCCGTTTGCCGCTTTTATCCAGGTAGGTCACGCAGGCATAGTTGCGTTCCGTCCGCGCGATTTGCGCTTCGGTCATGTGATAGACGCCGCCGCGGATATAGACCGTGTCGCCCGCAGAGATCCTGGATTGAGCTTTCTGGATAGTAGCCAGCGGCTTTTCTTTTGTGCCGGGATTGGCATCGTTCCCATCCGGCGCCACATAGAAGACCGTGGCGGATACGCGCATCAGATATAGCGAGAGCAGCAATGTCAACAGGGCAGACTTTTTCATATGGAATAGAAAAGGTACGGATTCGATGCGTTTATCCATCCTGCACCGTCTGTCCGCGATCGACCACAGTTATTAAAAAAAATCCTAAATTTCTGTCCGGATGATCTGCGGCCTTTCGTCATTATATAAAACAGCGACTATGCAACAGTTCTTACTCCTCATCCGCGAGGATTTGAAACGGCGGGCAAACCTTTCGCCCGCGGATTATGAAGCCCAGGCTAATATGGTAGGCGAGTGGATCGATAAGATGGCTGCAGCCGGAAATTTTCTGAGCGCCAGCGCCTTGTATGATCAAGGGAGATATGTAACAAAAAAATCGATCCTTTCCGATGGACCCTTTATCGAAGCCAAAGAGTCGATCAGCGGTTTTATCCTGATCCAGGCCGAAAGCTTCAACGATGCCGCTGCGCTCGCCCAAGCCTGTCCCATGATCCATGCCGGTATTGCCGCCATCGAAGTCCGTGCACTACAGGAGAATGCCCGCGACAAGCCGGTTCCGGGTTCCGTACGTCCATAAAAGCCGCGGCCTACTTCTCCTCCGTGGCTATCGGCAACCCGCGCCGGGACCATTCGCTCCACGACCCGACATAAAGTTTCGGCTCCGTGATTCCCACGCTGGCCATACCCAGCAACGTATGACACGCAGAAACGCCCGACCCGCAATGCAGGATCACATTTTCCGGCTTGACATCGCCAAGCGCCGTCTCATAGAGCTTCGTAAGCTCAGCCGCCGGAAGATATTTCCCATCGGGACCCATATTCTTTCCAAGCCAAAGATTCGCGGCGCCGGGGATATGCCCGGCGATCAGGTCCAACGGCTCCGTTCTACCGAGATAGCGCGCTTCTTCCCGCACATCGATGACCCTGCGCTTTGGGTCCTTAGCCGCCGCGCCTGTTTCTTCGATTCCAACCGTACCCGCAAAGTCCGCCGGAACAGGATACGGCGTAGCCGCCGGTTTCGGCCGGTAATCATCCGTGCTGAGCGGAACACCCGCATCGAGCGCCGCCTTCAGACCGCCATTCAGCACCTGTACTTTGGAATGGCCTATTGCTCGCAACATCCACCACAGCCGGGCTCCGCCCATGATAGCCGTTTTGTCGTCATAGGCGATCACGTGTGTGGCA
>DASZOW010000487.1:0-2652 GCA_035550615.1 Puia sp. | reverse complement strand
GCGGACATCCCTTATTCGCTCGAGCGGAATCCGCAGCTGCCGTTGTGGTATCATCTCGGAGTGGGCATGTTCAATCGCCAGGCCGACACATTGGAGACGAGGATCGGCGAGCATTTTTATGATCTTGTGTTATTCGAGTATATACCTACGCTGAATAATTTTTATCCGTTCCGGGTGCGTGATTCGTTGCATGCGCATTATATGCAGGTCGATTCTTTTCCGGCGCCGAGGAGGGGAGTGGAGACGCCTGGCGTTATCGAAGTATTTGTGCGGCCGAAATAAGGGGGTAAATTTGCGGTTGAGCTGGTACCGCCGGGATAGGGCCGGTACGGCGGCAAATAAATACGGACGTTATTCAGACTATTGCATCCATACTAGGAAATCCCATCGAATATTTAAAGGGCGTGGGGCCGATGCGAGCCGAGCTTTTGCAAAAAGAGCTGGGCATTTTTACGTTCGGGGACCTGCTGGACCATTTTCCTTACCGGCATATCGACAGGACGCGGATCAATCCGATAAGGGAGATCCGGCCGGACACCGAGTTCATACAGGTTGCGGGCAAGGTAACGAGCGTGAATGTGTTGGGCCAGCAGCGGAATCGCCGGCTGGTGGCGGAGTTGCGGGATGCTACCGGGAGCCTGGAGCTGGTCTGGTTCCAGGGCGTCAATGGGGTTCAGAAGCTGGTCCAGGTTGGAGGAGAATACCTGGTTTATGGGCGGGTGGGGTTTTTTCAGGGGAGCCCGCAGGTGACGCATCCCGAGATCGAGGTCCTGCAGGGGCAGGCGGCCGGGCGGCCGGATTACCTGGAGCCGGTGTATCCGACTACAGAAAAATTGAAAATCAGGGGGTTAGGTGGGAGACAGCTGGGGAAGCTGACACGGGTCCTGTTGAACATGTTGAAGGAGCGGGATCTGCCTGAGAATCTGCCGGAGAGCCTGATGAGCTATACCGAGCCGGACACCGGCGTGGTCAAGCGCTGGGTTGCCCGGCATGAGGCGTATCGCCAGATACATTTTCCGGTGAATCCGGGGGCATACGCCTCTGCGGTGGAAAGACTGAAATTCGAGGAGCTGTTTCTTGCGCAGCTGCGGCTGGGGTTGATCAAATCCAGGCGTCACAGGAGTTCGCGCGGGGTTGTTTTCGCCCAGGTGGGGGAGCTGTTCAATACATTCTATACGCATCATCTGCCCTGGGAGCTAACCGGGGCGCAGAAGCGGGTGATCCGGGAGATCCGCAAGGATACGGGGACCGGCCGGCAGATGAACCGGCTTTTGCAGGGTGATGTGGGAAGCGGTAAGACGATCGTGGCGTTGCTGACGATGCTGCTGGCGGTGGATAACGGCTACCAGGCGTGCCTGATGGCGCCTACCGAGATCCTGGCGCGTCAGCATTATGAGGGTATTTCCGCATTGTTGAAGGAGCTGCCTTTGCAGGTGGGGCTTTTGACCGGTTCGTCGAAGTCGCGATCCCGCAAGGAGGTGCTGAAACGGGCGAGGGAAGGAGACCTGCATATCCTGATCGGCACGCATGCCGTATTGGAGGAGTCGGTGCAGTTCAAGAGATTAGGGATGGCCATCGTGGATGAGCAGCACCGGTTCGGGGTGGCGCAGCGGGCGCGGCTCTGGCAAAAGGCCGAGGTCCCGCCGCATGTGCTGGTGATGACGGCTACCCCGATACCGCGGACGCTGGCGATGACGGCATACGGCGATCTGGACTATAGCGTGATGGACGAATTGCCCCCCGGAAGGCAACCAATCTCTACCTTCCATCGTTACGAAGACAGGAGGTCCCAGGTAATGGATTTCCTGAAGCATGAGCTAGCGAAGGGGAGGCAGGCCTACATCATTTTTCCGTTGATCGAGGAGTCGGAAAAGGTGGACTATGAGAACCTTATGAAAGGATATGAAAATGTGAAGGCGTGGTTTCCGGAGCCAAAGTACTGGATCAGCATGGTGCATGGGCGGCAGACGAATGAGGTCCGGGAGACGAATATGAAGCGATTTTTCAGTGGCGAGACGCAGATCATGGTGGCGACTACGGTGATCGAAGTGGGGGTGAATGTACCGAATGCGACGGTGATGGTGATCGAGAGCGCCGAGAAATTCGGGTTGTCGCAGCTGCATCAGTTGAGGGGAAGAGTGGGGAGAGGGGCCGAAAAGAGCTTTTGCATCTTATTAACAAGCCCGCGGCTTGGAAAGGAGGCGCGGGAGCGGATGAGCATACTTACCGAAACTAATAATGGCTTCAAAATTGCTGAAAAAGACCTCGAAATCCGGGGGCCTGGGGATATTGAAGGCACCCGTCAAAGCGGGTTATTGAACTTTAAGATCGCCAATATTGTTCAGGACCGGGAATGGCTGGAGCTTGCGCGGGAGCTGGCCATGGCGCTTTTGGAAAAAGATCCGGAGTTGGGGGCGGAGGAGAATAGAGAATTGAAGGCTTTTCTGCAGGCTCAGCAGGGCAGAACGGCCTGGAGCAAAATCTCGTAGCTTTATCAGGCGAGCCGGCGGCCGGCATAATGGAAAAAGCGGACGGATTTCCGGCAAAGTTGAAAACGCGGTAGCGTTTTCGTCCGAAGGACGGACATTAGCGGTTTGCCGGGAAATCGCTAGTTTGTGGAAGCGATCTCCCGGCATCAAACAACTCAAATTG
>DASZOW010000486.1:0-10372 GCA_035550615.1 Puia sp. | reverse complement strand
GATAACGATCCTGTGTCTCGGGTTAGCAGGCCTGCTGTCCTGCAACAAGAAACTGGATGAATATAATCCGTCCAACCCGGCACCTGAAACCGTCTGGACGACGCCCGGCGGATTTGTCACGGCGGTCAACGGCGCGTATTCATTTGTTCCATACCTGTATGGCAGCGATGAGAACGGCTTGTTCCTGTCGGAGCCGGGCACGGATCTCTGGTACAATTACAATAAGGTGAAGTACGATATCGAGGTGACGCAGTACCAGAACTTCACCTCGGGTTCCAATCCTGTGAAGGGTGTGTGGAACACGCTATACAAGGCCATCAATGTATGCAATGCGGGTATCGGCCGGATCGATGGGGCAGGGTTTACCAACCCGGTGGAGAAGAATATGCGGCTGGCGGAGTTGAAATTCCTGCGTGGCATGTATTATTGGTGGGTGGTCGAGCAATTCGGCGGGGTGGTGCTGGATACCGTGGAGACGACCACGCTTCAACTGACGGCCCAACGCAGCTCCGTGCAGGACTTCTATAACCTGATCATCAACGATCTCACCTTTGCCGTAAACAACCTGCCGAAAGTCGGCGGCTCCAATTCGAATGTCTCCGGCGGGACCTGGGACTATGGGCGTGCTACAAAGCCTGCCGCATTGGCTATGCTGGCCCGTGCCTATTTAAGCCGTGCGTATTATTCGTTTGCCAATAAGCAGGCGGATTTCCAGGCCGCGCATGATGCAGCGATGCAGATCATCAATAATCAGAGCCTTTACAATGTCAGCCTTTATCAGAACTATGCGGACATGTGGAATCCGACCAATCGTGTCGGAAGCAGCAAGAGCAAGGCGAATAAGGAGGCTATTTTCTGGTCCACGTTCTCTACGAATACCGCCATCGATATTAACGGCAATGCCGACCGGACCCATATGTGGTTCCTGACGAATTACAGCGGTTATAGCGGGACTTCAATTCCCGGTCTGACGCTTAGCATTCAATATGGAAATGACCAGAAGAACCGGCGTTTTATGCCGACGAGGGCGTTGTTGAATTTCTACAATGATACGATCGACTCGCGATATAACGCTTCCTTCCAGCAGGTATGGCTTTGCAACAAGGCTTATACCTGGACTGCTGCGGATGCCAAGACGTGGGGTAAAGACGCCAGTATCGTCGGCCACAAGATGAACATCGGCGACACGGCCATGGTCATCAGCAAGCATCCGATACCGAACAGGGCCTTATTACCTTATGCATGTTTTGGTGTGGATACGACATATAATGCCGATGGCACGATCAGCAATACGGGTGGCGACCACTATGTTGTGTTAACGAAATACCTCGATCCGCTCACCAAGGCGGGCCTGACGACCTACCCCGGTTACCTGGATGTGATCATTTTCCGGCTGGCGGAAGAATATCTCGTAGCCGCGGAAGCCGATCTCGGGCTGAACAAAACCACCGAGGCCGCGCAAATGATCAATGTGCTTCGCACCCGTGCGGCATATCTTCCCGGCCTGTCGCCAACGGACCTGAACAACCGTATCGCTGCGATGCAGATCCAGCCTTCCGACGTGACGCTCGATTTTATTCTCGATGAGCGTGCGCGGGAGCTTTGCGGCGAGTATATGCGCTGGTTCGATCTGAAGCGCACCGGTAAACTGCAAAGCCGGATCGCGGCCTATAACCCCGATATCACGAATTTTAATCCGAACTATTATCTGCGTCCGGTACCGCTGGTAGAGATCCAGGGATTGGCGAATGGCGCGCAGTTCGGGCAAAATCCCGGATACTAATGCGATTTTTTGTCTGTACCATATTATCGTTGACATACCTGTTCTGCATCGCTCAGCCACGAGTAGAATTCGGTAAACAACGGCTTGCTGCGGTCGCCGGAAGGGGCCGCAGCATTTTTATCAGCTTCGACCCCTCGAACCGCCAAAAGGAGGCTTATACCATCGATGTGGACGGGAATCGTATCCATATCATCGCTTCCGATGCTTCCGGCGCCTTGTATGGGTGTCTGACGCTGGCCGATATGATCAAGGCTCAGGGGTATCCCCGGCACCATCTTCATCTGTCCGATCATCCGGGCATGGTCCTGCGCGGCGCCTGTATCGGACTGCAAAAAACAACCTTGCTGCGAGGCCGTGGGCCTTACGAGTATCCGTATACGCCGCAGAACTTTCCCTGGTTCTATAATAAGGCGTTATGGACGAAGTACCTGGATTCGATGGTGAACAACAGGCTGAATACACTGTATCTATGGAATGGGCATCCCTTTGCGTCGCTGGTACGATTGAAGGAATATCCTTATGCCGTGGAGGTGGACGATGCCACGTTCAGGAAGAACGAGGAGATGTTCCGTTGGCTGACTACGGAGGCGGACCGGCGGGGCATCTGGGTGATACAGTTGTTCTATAATATTATCGTTTCAAAGCCTTTTGCGGAGAAGAATCATCTCAAGACGCAGGACCGGAACAGACATATCATTCCGATAATCGCGGATTATACGCGAAGATCGATCGCCGCTTTTGTCCAGAAATATCCCAATGTGGGTCTCGCCTTTACGCTTGGCGAAGCCATGGAAGGGGTGGGGCAGGATGATATCGACTGGCTGACGAAGACGATCATACCTGGCGTCAAGGATGGGCTTCGTGCGCTTGGCCGCACCGACGAGCCGCCGTTGGTCGTGCGTGCCCATGATACGGATGGACCTGCCGACCTGGCTGCGGCGCTTCCGTTGTATAAGAATCTTTATATCATGGCGAAGTATAACGGGGAAGCGCTCACTACCTATACGCCGCATGGCGCATGGGCGGATCTTCACCGTAAGCTGAGCAGCGTCAGCCAGGGGCTTGTAGAGAATGTCCATATTCTCGCCAACCTGGAACCTTTCCGTTATGGTTCGCCCGATTTTATTCAGCATTGCGTGCAGGCGATGCATGATATAGATCATGCCAATAGCATCCATCTCTATCCGCAGGCTTCCTACTGGGATTGGCCTTATTCGGCGGACAGCGTCGAAGCTTCGGCAGGGGGCGTCCGGCACGAGGGGGTTACAGCCACCGGTGGTCGCGATGGTTCGGTTTGGCCGGAGGATGGATCGGGCAGCCGGCTGCTGGAAATGGATCGCGACTGGATCTGGTACAAGGCGTGGGCGCGTTATGCCTGGAACTGTAACCGCCCGCGGCAGGAGGAGATCGCTTATTGGTCTTCGCAGCTGGCACAGAAATATGGTTGCGATACGGCGGCGGGTCACTTGATCCTCGACGCCTATGAGAAATCCGGCGAGATCTCGCCAAAGCTTTTACGGCGTTTTGGGATCACCGACGGCAACCGGCAGACATTGACGCTGGGGATGTTCATGACACAGCTGATCGATCCAGAGCGTTATGGATTGTTCACCTTATTATATGAATCGGAGGGCCCGCCCGGTGAAATGCTTTCCCAATATGCAGAAAGAGAATGGAAACATTTGCCTCATGAGGGAGAGACGCCTGTAGACGTCATCAACTCCACGCGGGAGGAAGGCAGGCAAGCCATGGCCGCTATCGATGCGGCGGCGTCGCATGTGACGGCGAATCGCGCCGAGTTCGACCGGCTGCGGAACGATATGTATTGTTATCACTGGCTGGCCGAGTTTTATGATGACAAGGCCGCGGCCGCACTTTCCGTATTACGTTATAACTATTCCGCCGATCGCGACGATCTGGCCAGGGCCTATACCGCGCTGTCCGCGAGTGTCGATGCTTTTCGCGAGCTGACGCGGCTGACGAATGGCACCTATCGTTATGCCAACAGTATGCAGACGCCGCAGCGGAAGATCCCCATTCGGGGCGCGGGCGGCCACTTTATCACGTGGCGGGAGATGTTGCCGTTGTACGAGGATGAGCTAAAGCATTTCAGAATACATCTGGATTCGATGCGGACGCCGGGTTTCCAGGCCGCTGCGCCGCCGGCGTTTCAGCAGGCAGATGTGCAGTTGGAGGGAGGTTCTTATTATGTCCTTGACGATGGAGCCAGGCCATATTCGGATACCGATCTCGTGATCCGGAACGTTGCCGCACCACTGCGGGGGCTTAAGGCATTGACCTTCCCTTCCCATGATCAGCGCCGTGCCGGCACTACGTTGCATTTCAAATGTTCGGAACCCGTAGATTTGCTGGTCGGCTTTTTTGAAAAGAAGTCATCGGCTTTTCTTCCGGCGCCGCAGCTGGAGACCGATGCCAGCGCCAACGATTATGGTCAGGCAGAGCCGCGGATTGCCAATGCCCTGATCCTGGCCGGGATGCCTGCCGTGAATGTCTATGCTTGGTCTTTTAAACCCGGTGAGCACACGCTAGAGCTCGGAAAAGGACTTTGTCTTATCCTGGGATTTGTGAAACCGACGGGTAGGACCAGGACGTATGATGCCAGCCTCAATGAACCCGGAAAGAAGAATCTCGACTGGTTATTTGAATGAAACACTTTTTTATATACTTGTTGATCGCCGCGGGTCTGGTTCGGACGTGCGCGGCGCAGAACGATCTTCGCCTTTGGTATCGCGAACCTGCAAAGATCTGGACCGAGGCGCTACCGATCGGCAATGGCGATCTTGGCGCGATGATCTATGGCGGGGTGGGAGAGGAGCAGCTTCAATTCAATGTATCGACCTGGTGGACCGGTCAACCGAGAAGCTATCAGCGGGAAGACGCGGGTCAATACCTGGAACCGATCCGCAAGCTATTGTTCGAAGGCAAGCAGGCTGAAGCGGAGGCATTGGCGCAGCAACATTTTATGGGAAAGAAGTTTCCGGATGAAGCTGCGTATGATAAGCTACGAGCGGCCTGGTTCAAAAAAGTACGCGCCGATACGTCGTGGGCGACGGTCTCTGCGGATGCCAACTGGGCTACGATGATCGTGCCCACGTTGAATGGCTGGGAGACTGCCGGGCTGGAAGGAGTCGACGGGGCCGTCTGGTTTCAGCATGACTTCGATCTTCCGGCGGAATGGTCGGGCAAGATGGTAGAGTTGGATCTCGGTCGCATCCGGGATATGGACTTCACCTATATCAACGGCCACCTGGTCGGTACGGACGAAGGCATCAGTACGAAGCGGCATTACACGATTCCTGCGGCTTTTCTCCATCCCGGCCGTAATCACATTGCTATCCAGGTGCTCAATTTCGACGACAAGGGTGGGTTGACGGGAGTCAAGGGGAACAGGCCTTCTTTTGTGGTTTACCCGATGGGTAGTGACAGGCAGATGGCCGTGGTCATCGATTCCGTGTGGCGGTATCGTATCCAGGATGAGAACCCGCCGATCCTGCCGAAATACGAGGCCGAGTACCAGCCGTTCGGGGATCTGTATCTAACATTCAAGGAGGCTCACGCGGAGCATTATACGAGAGATCTCGATCTCGAGACCGCGATCGCCACGACGAGCTATGCCGATAATGGCATCCACTACAAGCGCGAGTATTTCGCCAGTGCGCCGCAGCAGGCGATCGTGATACATCTTACGGCTGACCGCCCGGGCGCTATCAGTTTCCATGCTGTGCTTAAGACCATACAGCGCGATTATAGTGTGCGGCGTGTCGATGCGCATACGATGGCGCTTTATGAGAAAGTCAAAGAGGGCGTGTTAAAAGGCGTAGCGTACCTGCATATAGAGACAAGAAATGGCCGCAATGACGGAGCCGATGTCTCGGGCGCCGACGAGGCGTTGATCACGCTTACCGCCGCTACCAGCTTTGTGAATTATCACGATGTCTCCGGTGATCCGGAGGCCGTTTGCAGGCAACGCATGAACGCGTTGCGAGGGCGCGACTGGCATACGCTCCGTGAGAGCCATGTCAACGAATATCAAAAATTGTTCAAGCCGTTTTTTATTTCGCTTGGGAACAGCCGGTCCGATCTGCCTACTGATCAGCGGATCGTGGACTATAGCGTCGAAAAAGATCCCGGGTTTATCGCACTTTATGTACAGTATGCGCGGTACCTGATGATCTCGTCGTCGCGTCCCGGTTCCCCCTATCCCGCCAATCTTCAGGGCATCTGGAATAACGAGCTTTCGCCGCCCTGGGGCAGCAAGTATACGACCAATATCAATCTCGAGATGAACTATTGGCCTTCCGAGACGCTCGGTCTGTCGGGTTGTGCCGATCCGCTTTTCCGGCTGATCGAAAATCTTTCCAGGGCAGGCGCCGCCACGGCCGAAACCTATTATCATGCACCCGGATGGGTGCTGCATCACAATACCGATCTCTGGTGTGGGACTGCGCCGATCAATTCGTCCACTCATGGCATCTGGCCGACGGGGGGCGCATGGCTTTGTCACCAGGTCTGGGAACATTACCTGTTTACGCAGGACACCGCATTTCTGCGGCAATATTATCCCGTGATGCGGTCGGCGGCAGCCTTTTTTGTGAAGTTCCTGATCCCCGATCCCAAGCGTGGCTGGCTGATCAGCACGCCGAGCGCCTCGCCGGAGCATGGTGGACTGGTGGCGGGGCCGACGATGGATCACCAGATCATTCGCGATCTTTTCCGTAATTGCATCGCTGCTGCGGGCATCCTGCATGTCGATGCCGCGGAGGCGAGGGTCTGGCGCGAGAAATATGCGCGGATAGCCCCTAACCAGATCGGGAGGTTCGGTCAGCTGCAGGAATGGCTGGAAGATAAGGATGATACCGCAGATACGCACCGGCATATCTCGCATCTTTGGGGCGTATATCCCGGCACCGACATTACGTGGAAGGATAGTGCGATGATGAAGGCGGCGCGTCAATCACTGATCTACCGGGGTGACGCAGGCACGGGTTGGAGCCTGGCGTGGAAGGTCAACTGCTGGGCGCGTTTTCATGATGGAGAGCATGCCTTGCGGTTGGTGGATAAGCTCCTTTCCGATGCCGTAGGAGCTACCGGCGAGCATGGCGGGGTTTATCCTAATCTATTCGATGCGCATCCCCCTTTCCAGATCGATGGGAATTTTGGCGGAGCTGCGGGCATTGCGGAGATGCTTGTCCAAAGCCAGGATAGCGTCATTGAGCTGCTGCCCGCGTTGCCTTTGGCGTTGACTACCGGCGAGGTGCGGGGAATCCATGCGCGTGGCGGCTTCAGCCTCGATATATCCTGGACAAATGGCAAGCTCAGGAGAGTTATAGTTCGGTCGCGGACGGGTCAGGGCTGCCGGCTGAGTTATAGAAGACATACGCTCCATCTGACCCATACTGCGCGCAGCGTCGAGCTGGATGGCGAGCTAAAACCGATACGATGAGATGGGGTTTGCTTCCGATATTGCTGGTTGGCTCACTGATGGCGGGCGCTCAGCCGCGGCGGGATATCGTGATCGACAATGGCTGGCGGACCTCGCTTGACAGCGTTCACTGGAAGACCGTAGACGTTCCCCACAACTGGGATGATTATTATGGTTATCGCCGGCTTCGGCATGGAAATTTACATGGATCGGCCACTTATCGGAAGACGATCCGGGTCGACAAACGACCGGGACTACATTATTTTCTTTGGTTCGAGGGGGTAGGCTCATACGCCACCGTGCGTGTGAATGGGCGGTATGTGGGCGGGCATGCGGGGGGGCGGACGTCATTTACCCTGGATGTTACCGATGCGCTGCATAGGGGCGAGGCGGTGGATACGATCGATGTGCGTGCCGATCATCCCGCATTTATCCGCGATCTGCCCTGGGTCTGTGGCGGCTGTTCCGATGAAAGGGGGTTCTCCGAGGGATCGCAACCGCTGGGTATCTTTAGACCTGTGCACCTTGTCATTACACATGGCGTCCGGGTCGAGCCTTTCGGGGTGCATATCTGGAATGATACGACCGCTTCCGCCCAGGCGGCGACGCTTTTTCTCGAAACAGAGTTAAAAAATTATGATGCGGCGCCGGTGGGGGGTATTCTCACACAGGAGCTGCTGGATGAACGCGGCGTTGTGGTGGCGGTTGCCCGTGCCGCGCAGACATTGGCGGCGGGGGAGGATGTTACGGTGCGGCAGCAGCTCAAGCTTGTGCGGCCGCATCTCTGGTCCGTTAGAAATGCGTATTTGTATCGGGTAGTAACCACTTTTCGCGCCGGCAGGGTCATCGACCAGGTAAAGACACCATACGGCATCCGTGTCATTCACTGGGCAGACCGGCAGGCGCCGGGCGATCATCCTTTTCTACTCAATGGGCGACGTGTGTTTATCAACGGCATCGCAGGATATGAACATCGGATCGGGAACAGTCATGCTTTCACCGATGCAGAGATCAGGGCACGGGTGGAGCAGATCAGAGCGGCGGGGTTCAATGCCTTCCGGGATGCCCATCAACCACACAATCTACGTTATCAGCATTACTGGGACAGCCTGGGCATCCTCTGGTGGCCGCAGTTGTCGGCGCATATCTGGTTCGATAGCCCGGCTTTTCGAAAGAATTTTAAAACCGCGTTGGTAGAATGGGTCAAGGAGCGACGGAACAGCCCTAGCCTGATCCTTTGGGGGTTGCAAAACGAAAGCAAGCTGCCCGAGGATTTTGCCCGTGAGTGTTCCGCGTTGATCCGGGTGCTCGATCCGACGGCTTCCTCGCAACGGCTGATCACCACTTGCAACGGTGGTACGGGGACGGATTGGGATGTGCCCCAGAACTGGACCGGCACTTATGGCGGTAATCCCGCAACTTATGGCGCCGATCTGCTTCGGCAGGTCCTTGTGGGCGAATATGGCGCATGGCGGACGATCGATCTGCATGGCGATACCTTATACAGCGAAGACCGCATGGATGCGTTGATGGAGAAAAAAGTGCATCTTGCCGATAGCGTCCGGGATCGCGTCGCCGGACATTTTGCCTGGCTTTATTCCTCCCATGACAATCCCGGCCGGGTGCAGTCCGGGGAAGGGTTAAGGGAGATCGACCGTATCGGCCCGGTGAATTATAAGGGGCTGCTTACTTCCTGGGAGGAGCCGCTCGATGTCTATTATATGTATCGCAGCAATTTTGTCTCCGCCGACCAGTCGCCCATGGTCTATATCGTTTCCCATACGTGGCCTGACCGCTGGTTTGCGCCGGGTATCAAGTCCGGTATCGAGGTCTATTCCAATTGCGAGGAGGTAGAGCTTTTCAACGATATCGATGGCTCCCCGCTTGGCAGGCGGCGGCGTGGTGGTGTGGGCACACATTTCCAATGGGACAACGTCGATATCCGGTATAATGTGCTCTATGCCGTCGGCTATCAGCATGGGCGGGCCGTGGCGCGGGATACGATCGTGCTCCGCGGGTTGCCCGAGTCTCCGCATTACCGGCTGTTGCGGCCGGTTACGGGTCTGGTGGATGGAGCTGCGGGGTATCACTATCTCTACCGGGTGAACTGCGGCGGCGCCGATTATGCCGACCATACGGGGCATGTATGGCTTGCCGACATGCATTATACCGGTGGGCGTACCTGGGGGTCGCGTTCCTGGACCGATAATTTCCCCGGGTTACCGGCATTTTTTGCGAGTCAGCGCTATACCGCCGATCCTATTGCCGGCACGGCGGACTGGCCCCTTTTCCAGGATTTCCGATATGGACTTGGGAACCTCGCTTATACCTTCCCGGTACAGGATGGGGATTACCGGGTCGAATTGTATTTTGTGGAACCATGGCTGGGCAGGGGTGGGGGATTGGATTGTACCGGCTGGCGGTTGTTCGATGTGGCCGTCAATGACCAGGTGGTGTTGAAAGACCTGGACATCTGGAAGGAGGCCGGTCATGGCCGGGCGTTAAAAAAAGTGGTGAACGTGCATGTTACGGGTGGGAAGCTGGTGTTGCATTTTCCGCATGTGGCCGCGGGGCAGGCCGTCATTTCCGCGGTGGCTATTGCGACGTTGGATGGGCAACAGGTGGCGGCGCCGGCATCGCCTGGTATTATCGATGGCGGCGCCAGGGTCCGTTATTACCTGGATACCGCATATATTGCCGCCGGGACGGATACCAGTTTCCGGGTGCGAGCCGCCGCTGACGTGTATATCGGCAGGGACCGTCACCGGTATCCGGGCGGAGCGATGATCCCGCTGGCTGCGGGCGCGATGGCGCGGGTGACGCCGGAGTCCAACCTGGAACCGGCTTACGATTCGAAGCCTGTGGCGACGTATAAGAATGCCAGGGTGGCGGGTGATACCACGGAATGGACGATCGATGTCGGGGTAGGGGATACCTATTCGCTGACGGTGAAATACCGGTGGTTATCCGCGCCCACTATTGGCAGGCTGGAACTAAGCATGCAGGACGGCACCCTGCTCAAGAGCGAGCAGGTGAACCTGGCGAAGACGCTTGCGACAAAATGGAATTATATCAATAGTACCACCGGCACGATGATCAATGCCGGCAGATATAAAGTTCGGCTGATCGTTCCTGCAACGCAGGAA